>WTAT01000328.1 GCA_013139415.1 Desulforhopalus sp. | reverse complement strand
CACCCATTGATGAGATGATGAAACCATGCCTGTGGTTCATCGTACTTTGCTGGATACCGGTACTCGCTTTGGTGGTCTTCTTTCCAAAAATTTCACTACTGCTGCCCCATATGATTCTGGGCACAGCCTGGTAAGGCCGAAAATGAAATTTTATCGGAATATTTTTGCTGTCGCTTGTTTTGCTTTTTTTCTCAGTGCCATGATGACCAACTCAGCTTTTGGGTTTCTGATTGCCATGGTTTGTGGCATGCTTTCAAGGACAGCAGAAAAAAAAGGGTGGTCTGACCCCTTTTAGTGCTTTTTATTAAGTCGAGATGGCGAATAAACATGTCCCTAACCTGTCAAGCTGTTAATGACTCAACCCTAAACGATCCATTACATAAAAGAGGCTAAAAATGTCAGAGAGAATACTTATGCCACTGGATGGCTCTAAATTAGGTGAAGCCGCAATTTCCTATGTTGATGGACTGATCGCTAGATTAGCCCCAAAGGAACAAAGTGAAATCACCCTGTTTCATGTTATTACAGCCGTCAGACACCCGATCCATATACGTGGGGGGGCGGGGTCGGTTTCGGTTCCATATAACGAGGAAGAGCTCGCCGAAATGAAGGATGCGGCAACAGATTATCTCAACAAAGTGAGTGACGGTCTACGGAATAAAAAGGTTACAGTTATGTGTAAAGTTTCGGTAAGTGAAAATCCGGCAGATGAGATTATTAAGGCCGAAACAGAGGTCAATGCCGACCTGGTGGCCATGTCAACGCATGGTCGGAGCGGCATTTCTCGTTTTGCTCTCGGCAGTGTTGCTGACAAAGTACTGCGAGGAGGCTCTGTACCTGTATTAATGGTGAGAGCGAGTGAGGACTAAGCCTGTTGCTGAAAGTGGCCTTTTAAGTTTTTACGAGTCATCATTGATAGTAAAAGAGGTGAATATGTTCTGCAGTATTTTCAATGATGTCCTCGGCCCGGTGATGCGTGGCCCGTCCAGTTCACACACCGCAGGCTCCTACCATATAGCTCTTGTGGTTCGCCATCTGCTTGCAGCAGAACCCAGTAAAATTAAGATTTCCTTTGACCGGGATGGCTCCTATGGCAAGACCTATGTACAACAGGGCGTTGACCAGGCCTTTGTCACCGGCCTGATGGGCTGGAAACAGACGGATGAAATTTTCACAGTGGCCCTTAATACCGCCAGGAGCCAGGGCGTAGAAATTGATTTTGAGCTAACAACTCTTCCCCAGGCGGATCATCCCAATTATGTTATCATCAAAGTGGAAGGCAGGGAAAATCAACAGATCAAGATTGAGGCAAGATCGGTCGGGGGAGGCACCTTCCAAATAGTCAGGGTTGACGAGGCCGAGCTTCTTCTTGATGGCAAGAGTTATGTGACCTTACTAACCATTGATAAGGAGGTTGAAGCCACAATCCTCGACTTCATAAAAAATAATTACCCAACAGCTGCAATCAGCACTTCATTGATTGATAAACATAAACTGGTTCTGCAACTTTCCTCAAACTCGCCATTACCCCTTGATAAACTTTCCAGCCTGCCATCTATTCTTGGCACCAGACAGACTAAACCGGTCTACTATACCCAAAAAGGAGCTCCTCTCTTTTGTTCAGCTAAAGAGATGCTACAATATTCTACCGACCATAATTGTAGCCTTGGAGAATCTGTTCTGGAGTATGAAAAAGCCATACTCGGGTTCAGTGAAGAAGAGGCCATAGCTGAGATGTTAAACCGCTATGCAGTGATGCGACAGGCCGTAGCGGATGGCCTGGATAATAACAAGGTCAACATGCTGCTCCTTACTCCTATGGCAGGCAAAATAATGGACAGGGTCAAGGCTGAAAAAGTCGCCATTGGCGGGCTCCACTCAATAGCAGGGGCCGCGGCCATGGCAGCCATGCACACCTGCAACAGCCGGGGTGTTGTCTGTGCCGCCCCTACCGGTGGGGCTGCAGGAACTCTGCCAGGTATCTTAACGGCCCTTGAGGGTGAATATGAAATATCCGAGCGACAGATGGCGCTTATGCTTTTTGCAGCCGGGGGCATTGGCCTTATTCTTGCCATTCGAGCTACCTTTGCGGCAGAGGTTGCCGGCTGTCAGGTGGAAATTGGTGCGGCGGGTGCTATGGGGGCTGCAGCAGTAGTCGAGTTTGCCGGGGGCACTGCCAGCCAGGCCTGTGATGCGGCGGCGATCTCCTTTCAAAACACCATGGGCTCGGTTTGTGATCTGGTGCAGGGTATGTGTGAACTGCCCTGTCATACCCGCAATGCGGTGGCCGCCTCCAGTGCCTTTACCAACGCTGATATGGTCATGGGTGGCTATATTAATCATATCGATCTGGACGAAACAATCGATGCCGTCTACTCAAGCGGTTTGATGCTTCCCAGGGAACTCCGCTGCACCGCTCTGGGGGGCCTGGCGCTTGCTCCAGCTGCGATATCATTATCTCGAAATAACAGCTAACATCATATATTTTCCTGATTACGTATGAAACTCAGCCAATTCTGTGGGCGTAGGCTTAATTGTATTGATAACAAGCGAGAATTAACAACGCACAGAGTTGTCATTCCCGCGCAGGCGGGGATCCAGTTACGAGCAGGATCAATGGATCGAAGTCTGCGCTTATCTCCGCCTGCGCGGAAATGACGACAAAAGGAGCTGAGTTTCATACGTAATCAAATTTATTTTTACTCACCAAAATTAAGGAAAAGTCCAGATGACTCAACTTCGAATACTCTCAGGGGAACAGATTCGCGCGGCCATCAGCATGAAAGATATTGTCGAGGCGATGGAACTTGCCTTTGTGGAATTATCCACCGGCAGCCCTGAAATGCCCATCCGTGCCCATATTTCTATTGCAGAGCCCGAGGGCACCGCTCTTTTCATGCCGAGCTATATGAAGCCCTCTGAGATGATAGGCATTAAAACCGTCACTCTTTTTGAGGATAATCGAAATAACGACCTGCCCTATATCCAGGGGATGGTCAGCCTCTTTGATGGCAACAACGGTACTCCCAGGGCCGTACTCGATGGCATGACTATCACGTCTCTTCGCACCGGGGCCGCTTCGGGTTTGGCCACCAGGCTGCTGGCCCGCAAAGATTCCAAAATCTGTGCAATCTTTGGTGGGGGAGTGCAGGGCAGGACCCAGCTGGAAGCGGTCTGCGCAGTCCGTGACATCAAGAAAGCCTTTATCTATGATGCACTACCCACTGCGGCAGAAAATTTTGCCAGGGAGATGAGTGAGACACTTGGCATTGAGATAGTGGTGGCGAAAAGTTCCAAAGAGGCGGTTAAGGATGCCGATATCATCTGTTGCGCAAGCATCGCCGAGACACCGGTCTTTGACGACCAGAATCTGCCCGCTGGAGTACATATTAACGCAGTTGGCTCCTACAAGCCCCATGTCCAGGAGGTTCCCGGGGAGATGGTGCTCCGTTCCCGCCTCTATGTGGACCACCGGGAATCTGCCCTGGAAGAAACCGGTGACTTGATTATTCCCATAAAAAAAGGACTGATAACCGAAGAGCATATAGTAGCTGAAATCGGCGAAGTGGCTGCGGGAAAAGCTCCGGGGAGAAGTTCCGATTCCGAGATCACCTTTTTCAAAACCGTGGGGGTTGCGGTACAGGATCTAGCCGCCGCCACCATTACCCTGAGAAGGGCAGAAGAACTCGATATTGGTACCATGGTTGAGCTATGAGAATCAACCGAATAACAGGAAGCTAAATATCTTATTATCATAAATTACAAATGCTGTTTTTCTTGACTTTTAGACCGATATGGTTAAATCTTTTCCCCTAAGGAGTATATAAAGATGTCTACCTATCTGGTCATATCAAATAATCGTAAGGGCTACCGTTGCCTGTACAACTGCCGGATGCTCTATCACTGAATCCCTCTCTGTTGTTTTCAAGCTGAGTTACAGTTACGCTCAAAACCAAGACAAAATACTTTCTATCTTTTCAAGGTATTACAAAATAATTTTAAACAATTGAGGGATCCATGTTTGAAAATGTTGAAGCCACTAGCAGTTCTCCTGAACGGTCCGCTTCCTGCCAGGGAAATTTTTATCAGCCCCTGGAAGACCAGATTGGCCCTGGCATGAACCGTCGTATCCAGCGCCTGCGTAAATTGACTTTTGATGCGCAACCAACTATCTCCATCGAAAGAGCCCTCCATGAGACGGCTTTTTACAAAGAAAACTATGGCAAGCATTCTATCCCGGTTTTACGGGCTCTGAATTTTCGCGACCATTGTGAGAAAAAAACTCTCTACCTCGAAAAAGATGAACTGATAGTTGGTGAACGGGGCCCCAGGCCCAAGGCGGTACCAACATTTCCAGAGCTGACCTGTCATAGTGTCGAGGATTTTCAGGTGCTCAACACCCGGGATATGCAGCCTTACCTGACCAGCCAGGCCGACATCGACACCTATGAGCAGGAGGTCATTCCCTATTGGTAGGGCAAGACCCAGCGTGAACGTATCTTCAACCATGTCCCTGAAGAGTGGAAAGCAGCCTATGAGGCGGGCCTGTTCACTGAATTCATGGAACAGCGGGCACCTGGCCACACCGCCCTCGATGGTAAGATTTACCAGAGGGGAATGCTTGATTTTAAACGGGAGATTGAGGAAAACATAGCGAAGCTGGATTATCTCCATGATTCCGAGGCCACCGATAAAGCTGAGCAATTAAAGGCAATGGCCATCTCTTGTGATGCGGTTATTGTTTTTGCTGAGCGCCATGCCGATTTAGCTGAAGAGTTAGCCCAAAAAGAAACGGATTCCCAAAGAATTGCAGAGCTGAAGAAAATTGCCGAAGTTTGTCGCCGGGTCCCGGCCCATGAGCCTCGCACCTTCTGGGAGGCAATTCAGATGTACTGGTTTGTCCACTTAGGAACCATCACCGAACTCAATGGCTGGGACGCCATGAACCCCGGCCATTTTGATCAGCACCTGACTCCTTTTTACGAGAAAGAGCTGGCCGAAGGAAGTCTCAGCCGGGAGGAGGCAAAGGAGTTAATCTGCTGTTTCTGGGTCAAGGTCAACAACCACACAGCCCCACCCAAGGTAGGTATTACCGCCCGGGAAAGCGGCACCTATAACGATTTTACCAATATCAACCTCGGCGGTATTAAACGAGATGGATCCGACGGCAGTAGCGAAGTTTCCTTTATTATGCTGGAGGTGATAGAAGAACTGCATATCCTCCAACCGGGAAGTTCCGTGCATATCAGCTCCAAGACCCCGGACAATTTTCTCCATGCGGCCACCCGTGTCATTCGCCAGGGGCACGGTTACCCCTCTGTTTTCAACCCTGACACCTATATCCTGGAGATGGTCCGGCATGGCAAATCCCTCGAAGATGCCAGGGAAGGTGGTTGCAGCGGTTGTATTGAAGTGGGTGCCTTTGGCAAAGAGGCCTATTTGCTCACCGGTTATCTCAATGTACCCAAGATTTTTGAGGTGACCCTCAATAATGGTGTTGATCCGATGACCGGCAAGCGTGTCGGTCTGCAAACCGGTGATCCAAGTCAGTTTACCAGTTACAACGAGTTGTATGATGCATTTATCAGGCAGGTCCAATATATCGTCGATCTGAAGATGCGGGTCAGTAACTACATTGACCGGATGTTTGCCAAATATGCGCCCGCCCCCTTTCTTTCCGTGGTTATCGATGACTGTATCAGCAAAGGCAGGGACTATTATGACGGCGGCCCCCGCTACAATAGCAGCTATATCCAGTGCTGTGGTCTCGGCACTGTGACCGACAGTCTTTCGGCCCTGAAAAAACATGTTTTTGAGGAAAAGACTTTTGCCATGGAAAGGGTGTTAGCGGCTATCGCTAAAGATTTTGAGGGGGAGGAGTTCATGCGCCAGACCATCATGAACCGTACACCCTTTTTCGGCAATGACGACGAGACTGCCGACCGGATTGCCGTCCGAGTCTACGACGATCTGATGGCCACCATCGACAATAAACCCAATATCAAAGAGGGGGGCAAATATCATCTCAATATGCTCTCCACCACCTGCCATGTCTATTTCGGCAAAATGATGGGGGCAACCCCCAATGGCCGCCTGGCTGGAAAATCTATTTCTGACGGCACCTCCCCTTCCCATGGAGCCGACACCAATGGACCATCGGCGGTGATCAAATCCTTGAGCAAGATCGACCATGTAAAGTCCGGGGGAACCCTACTCAACTTACGTTTTCTGCCAAGTCTGCTCAAACGGGACCAGGATATCAAGAAACTGGGCCAACTTATCCGCAGCTATTTCACCCTCGGTGGCCATCATATCCAATTTAATATCGTCGATACGGCAACCCTTTATGCCGCCCGGCAATGTCCCGACGATTACAAGGACCTGCTGGTACGCATGGCTGGGTACAGCGACTATTTCAATGATATGAATGGTGACCTGCAACAGGAAGTGATTGAACGTACAGAAAACGAAAATTTTTAGTGCGTTGTCACTTGACTGTTCCTTTACTCTCATTTTAGTTTTCATTTAGGCGGCAGGGTGCTCAAAAGCATCCTGCTGCCTGGATAAGTCCCCCTTCCCCTTTAAAATTCAATTTTCCAGAGTAATAATGCAATCAGGTCTTATTTTTGATGTCAAACGTTATGCAATAAATGACGGGCCGGGCATCCGCGTCGCCATTTTCCTTAAAGGCTGTCCTCTCCACTGCCGCTGGTGCCATAACCCCGAGTCCATCTCCGGTAAAGTACAGAAAATGTACAATAAGGCAAAGTGTATCGGCTGCAAGAGCTGTATCGAGGCCTGCCCTGAAAATGCATGTACCCTGAGTCCGGAAGGCATTGTCACCGATCTCGGTTTATGCACCGGTTGCGGGGCCTGCGCAGAGATCTGCCCCACCAAGGCAACCGAGATGTCAGGAAGAATCGCGACAGTTGAAGAGGTTATCGCCATAGTAGAAAAGGAGAGAGTCTTTTTTGATCAGTCTGGAGGAGGGGTGACTTTTTCCGGTGGGGAGCCTTTGATGCAGCCTGAATTTCTTATGGCCGTCCTGAGCGAATTGGGTAGAAGATCTATCCATCGAGCCGTCGACACCAGCGGCTTTGCCCCAAAAGAAATCCTCCTTGAGGTGGCCAAGCATACAGATCTTTTTCTCTATGACCTGAAGATGATGGATTCCGGCCGTCATAAAAAATGGACCGGGGTCGACAACGGGACAATCTTAGAAAATCTGCAACTCCTGGCCAAAACCGGAGCCTGTATCGACATCCGCATCCCCTTAATCAAAGGGGTAAACGCTGACCACGAAAACCTGGAAAAGAGTGCCGCCTTTGTGGCCAGCCTACCTGGTGAAAAAAAGAGTGTCAGTATTCTCCCCTATCACCATACCATGGTTAATAAATACCAGAAACTCGGCCAGGTTTTCAATGGTGGAACCATGTCTGAACCAACGGATAATGAGCAGTCCCAGGTTATTAAACTATTTGCCTCCTTTGGTCTACAGGCGACAATCGGGGGATAGCTCATAAAACAAGAAATTCGGAGAGTGCATTGAATTTAGGAACTTAAAGTGATCACCAAGGTACTAACCCCGGTAAACGGGAAATAAGCCGGGATAAGTGCCTTGGTGGTATGTTCAAGGTATTAGCTTTAAAAGTACTTTCCGTTTTCTTGTTTTTTATGACAGTATCTCAGGAGTAAGGCACTAAAATGCTCATTGAAAATATTCTGTCATGAATATTTTATTCATTTGTGTATGGAGCAATGTTGTAACTTCCTTACCATTGGTAATGGTAATGGTATAGCAGAAATCGATAAATTACATCGTGAATTGGAAGAGCAGGGTTCGCTGAAAGACTAGTTGCAGTATCAGTTACTTGCAATGCAGTTGGTTGAGTTGAAAACACATAAAATAATCGCAAGAAGCCCTTCAGTGATTAATATTGACTGGGTTTATTCAGTTATGAATAAAAACTTCTTCTGCGCCGTACTATCCCCCTTAAATTTTGTTCATTTATTATTATAAATTCGAAGCTCAGTGTTTCTCCATGATTTGCTTCTTTCTTATTTTCCTAACGAAAACGGCCATATCATTGCAATTGTAAGGTGCTGATATTCATTCTTATATATTCTTTGTGGATTCCTCTCTTTACCCTGTGCTTGTTAAATAACGCAGGTAAAAATGTACTGCAAATTGAGTGGCCTTAACTCATTAAAATGTTTTGGCACCATTATTGCTTTACTAAATAGTATCACAAAAGATTGCCATGTATATAAGCCCATTGGTTATTTATTAACCTTAAAGAGAGTAACAAAGGAGCAAAACAAAATTACAGTTTATCCGGCTGTCGGGGACAAAAAACACCTATCGAAATGGAGGATCAAAATGTTCAATAAACTGATATCAAACATACTACCGTATATGCCAAAGAAATTAGTCTGGCAGTTTTCAAAAGAATATGTTGCTGGAGAAACAATTGAAGATGCGGTAAAGGCTGCAAAAACACTTAATGAACAAGGTATTCTTACCACCATCGATGTCCTGGGTGAGTTTATTAAAAACCTTGATGAAGCCGAGGCCAATAAAAACGAATATCTTGAAGTTATTGAAGCGGCAGAGGAGGCTGGGGTTAATGGTAACTACAGCCTTAAACCAACATTTTTTGGACTTCTCATAGATAAGGAAGTGGCTTACCAGCATATTCGTGAAATTGTTGAAAAAGCAGCTTCGTACAACAATTTTGTCAGGATCGATATGGAGGATTCTCCTTGCACAGATATGGAAATCGACATCTTCAGGAGGATAAAAGAGGAATTTCCTGACAACGTTGGTCTGGTATTGCAGTGCTATCTTAAACGTACGCACCAGGATATAGGGAATTTGGGAGACATAAATAGTGCTGAGAGTCCGATTAATTTTCGACTATGCAAGGGGATTTATGTCGAGCCTGAGGCTGTAGCCTATAAGAATTATGAAGAAATAAACGAACATTTTCTTGAGGATATTGAACTAATGTTAAAAGAGAAGATGTATCCGGCTATTGCAACCCACGACAAGCCGGTTGTTGATGGCGCTTGCAAACTTCTGGAAAAATACGACACCCCAAAGGAAAGTTACGAATTCCAGATGCTATACGGGGTGACGCCAGCTCTTCGAAAGTCTATTCTCGATGCGGGACATAGAATGCGCGTCTATGTCCCCTTTGGTAAGCAGTGGTTTGGATATTGTACTCGTCGAGTAAAGGAAAATCCAGCAATGGCAAGTGTAATTCTGAAGGCCATATTTGTAAAAGGATAATTTAGTGCCTTACTCTGTAAAGCATGCCAAAAAAACAAGAAATTGAAAAGTACTTTCAAAGCTAATAACTTGAATATAGTACCAAGGCACTTATACCCTTCGAGGGGGTACTGAAAAGAGTCCCGTTTATCGGGGGTAACACCCTACTCACCTATCATTATATTGGTGTCAATGGCATCATTGGTGGCTCGGGTCTTGAAGTAATTCGCATTGGAAAGGGAGTGATGAAATGTTCGGCGTTTTGAGGATAAATACGGTAACAGGTGAAGTAAAAAGAGAAAAGGATAACTCCAGGCATAGTCTGCTCGGGGGAAGAACGCTGTCTTCACATCTGGTCAGCGAAGAAATCCCGGCGGATTGTGATCCTTTTGGTAAAAGGAATAAACTCTTTTTTTGTAATGGAGCCCTCAGCGGAACAATCGTATCCAGCTCAGACAGGGTCAGTATAGGTAGCAAAAGCCCCCTCACCGGTGGCATTAAAGAGAGCAATGCCCGGCGGAATCGTTGGCGTGAGAATGTCACAGCAGGGACTCCGCACCATTGTCCTGGAAGACGCACCTGCAAAGGATTCCGAATGGAAGATAGTTGTTATTGGCAAGGATAAAACGGAACTGCTTGACGTAAATTTCCTTGCTGGCAAAGGTGTCTATGAAAAGTCCGATTTATTGAGCGAGAGGTTTGGTAAAAAAGCCGGCTGCATAACAATCGGACCTGCAGGAGAAAATCTGTTATTTGCCTCAGGTATAGCTTGCTCCGATCCCCATGGCGTCTGTTCCCGCTATGCCGGTCGTGGCGGCCTTGGTGCGGTGATGGGTTCCAAACGCATCATAGCAATGGTGATCCTTGATGATGGTGAGGAAAGGCCGCAATACGCAGACAAGCAAGCCTTCCAGGAGGCCTCAAAGAGAATTGTTACCTTACTGAAGGAAAATCCCGTGTCGACAAAATTCACTAAATATGGCACTGCGGCCATGGTGGATATATGTCAGGCGCTCAAGGTTCTGCCTACCCGAAATTTTACCAGCGGTACTATGGAAGGTGCTGAGAAAATTAATGCTCAGACCATGCACGATACTATTAAGGAGAGGGGTGGCGAAGGGCGTACCCAGCATGCCTGCATGAATCCATGTGCAATACAGTGTTCAAACGTCTATCCGGACCAGGATGGCAAGCTGCTTTGCTCGCCCATCGAATATGAGACCATGGCACTTATGGGCTCCAATCTCTGCCTGAAAAATCTTGATACTATCGCCAAAATGAACCGTATTGCCAACGATGCAGGGGTTGATACCCTGGATTGTGGTGCCGCAATTGGCTTGGCGATGGAAGTTGGTCTTGCTGAGTTTGGTGACGGGGAAGCTGCGATTACCATGATGGAGGAAATCCTGAATGTGACCCCCCTGGGTCGCATTTTGGGTTCCGGTGTTAAGATTGCAGCGAAAGTACTTGGCGTTCGTCACGTTCCCCATGTCTTGGGACAGGCTATCCCTGCTTACGAGCCCCGTGGCACCAAAGGAATGGCTGTGACCTACCTCTCTTCTCCCAAGGGAGCAGATCATACTTTTGGCTTTACACTCCGGGATGAGGAAGACCCGATTACCAAAGAAGGGAAAGTCGCTCTGTCGAAAAAGTTCCAGCTGATCGGTTTCAAGAATGGACGCAATGGGGATGTGTAATTTCGTCCGATATTCGGTGCGCGACGATATGACTCCTCTGCTGGATCTTATCAAAGCACGTTACGATGTTGTGATCAGTGCTTCTGAATTCGATGAT
>WTAT01000519.1 GCA_013139415.1 Desulforhopalus sp. | reverse complement strand
GGTGCTCTTTTCAGTGCCCGCTTGACGGGTATAAAAAACAAGAAAGCTGGAGAGTGTATTAAAATTAGAAACTTAAAGATACCACCAAGGCACTTATACCCCTCAAGGGGGTACTGAAAAGAGTCCTGGCTTATTTTCCCGTTTACCGGGGTTAGCTTAACAGCTGCCGTTTTCAGTTCATCAACTCTATCCCTTCCTCCTCAAAGGTAATATACGGATCATCCTGGTGTTCGTGGCTTGGGCTCTTGATCCATGTTGACCATCCCAGGCGTGGCGCGGGGCTTTCCGCCCCCAGAATACAGGGTGGAACCTCATCGCGTTTTAGCAGCACGCGTACCTCAAATTCATATTCAATGCCCACCATATAGCGAACAAAAGAAAAAATGGGCTTCAACAGATCACCGCTAGGGAGAAAACGCAGGAATTCATCAAGAGTCATCGGCCCGAGGTTGACCCGAAATTTGGTCTGGCAGTCCCAGACGAAACTGCCACAGACCGTATCTTCTCCCAGGCGGGCGTTTGCTGCCCCAATACTGGTCTGATCTTCCGGAGATAAAGGGATCATCCTTTCGACAAACTGCTCAACAGTAACGGCAGTGCCCGAATAATAGGCCACAGCGGATTCAATGGACACCGCGGAAGGAATCTGCCTGGACAGGAGACCGCTGTAAAAAGAGAGTGATTCCTCGGGCAGGCCGATCCTTCCCCGCAATCCAGTGGTACCAAGTCCGGCAAGGCTGAGCAAATAACCAGAAAGTTTATCACGGGCACCAGGAAGGTAGCTTACCGGAAACTGATGCTTTTTCCAGGCAAGGTAAAAAAGTGAAATTAAACGGTGGTGAAAAATATCGTAAAAAGCGCTGATGCTGGGATCCTTCTCGCGTTTACGTGCCACTGCCAGTTCATTGCACCAATGGGGTAAGAGTCCGGATGGGCCGATGAGACCCATAAAAGCAACATCCATAGTGCACGGAGCACCATCAGCTCCGGCTGAAAAACCGCTAATATCACTGGGGGCAAAAGCGAGACCAGGCTTGACAGAAAAACGCACCGCCTCCTGAGAAGGATCCTGGCTCTCACCCAGGGGCTTTCTATCAAAATAGAGTTTTTCCAGAAGATCAACAGCCTTAAAAAAGGAGTAGCTAAAAAATTCCTTTTCAAAACTCTCTTCTAGAGGAGAACTCGGTTGCCGCTTCGCGGGGGCCACTGTTTTTTCACCTCATCTTTTTGGGTTGTTTTGACCACCAACTGACTAAATGAATTAACCGATACATATTGGCCAAGAAACCTTTCCAGAATACTGGAAAAAAGAAAAAGTCCAGTTCCTACGTACTTGTCTTCATCAAATTCTATTTCAACCTGCACTCCCCTGCCAATGGAGCGTCCCATCCTCTTGGTGACATAGTGTGATTTCAGGCTGCAAATTCCACTAATCTGCTGCCGTGTTGTCGGGGAATTATCAAAATCGTACAGCCTAAGGATTTCCCGTAATGCTTCCTCGCCACCCTGGATGATTGACAGATAGTTCAGGGAAAGATGAGAGATAAGGCGCCAATGCAGTCCACCACCCAGTGACGGGCGACGGCAGGGAGTTGGCTTCATCATACCGCTGACTTTGACTAGAGGAGCGGCAATTTCAAGATCAAAATCACCGCCCGGGGCACCAAAAGGGAGTCTAGACGGTAAATCTCTGTTGGTACAGGTGGTGTGCAGCAGCATAATCTCCACCCCCGGGTCGGTGGGATTAAAGTCAAGATCAGCAAAAGAGAGAAAGACCTCTGTGCCATTATCATCCTTTTTGGCTGAATGACGTCTCTGCATATGCCAATAGGCCTTTCTGCTCTTTGAGTCATCTCCACGAAGGTGATGACGCATGGAATAAAAAGGCCGGTATTCATACTGTGCATCTGGAGCAGCTGTTGTCGAGGCTGTCACCCTGTCGACACTATAGACCTCAGTACTGTCCCGTTTTCTGAGATCAGGAACCACCTGATATTCTGTCTTTCGCTGTTCCACCCTAATGGGTTCTGCCGTTTTTTTGAAAAGGTTGACGACCGGGGTTGCGTTAAGACAGAAGGTATCCCTGGTAATAATAAGATTGCTCTTAGCGACTTTATCCAGATAGATCCAGATATCGAGAGTATCACCAATTTTCTTATCCTTTAGTCTGCCGAGTCCCTGTAGGTCAAAAAAGAGAAACTTCTCAGGAAAACAGAAATATTCGAAAAGCAGGCGATAGCCAGGAAACGATCTCTTGGAAAAAGGCAAAACCCCTTCCACGTCCTCAAAACCAACCGGGCTGATTGAAGAAGGTGCTAAAGAGAGAATGGGTGCTGCTCCAATATCTTCCCCGGCAGTGCATTCCACCTGGCAGACATTGTTAAACAACAACTCATAAAGTTGAAAAACCTGCTGATGCTGACCATGCAGGAAAAAACGCAGACTTTTCCATTCAAGCTCTGAAAAAGGGATATTGTTTGCCGTTTTCAATTGGAGGTGAATGGCCTGCTGGGCGTCCTTCTTCAACACCTTCGGCTCTTTGAGTCCGGCTTCGAGTATTTCCACCGGCCAGATCTGAACCGGCTGGCTGCTGGTAAACTGGCATGCAGTACCGTTAACCGGTTTGGAATAGAGCTTTGTGCCACGGTCTATCAGGTACCCGGCCTCGGTTATATTCTGCATGATCGGCTCAAAACGAGCAATGGTCACGGAAGGGATGGGGTTATTGTAATGGGGATAGATAACATTAAAGAGCGATTCAGTAATAGCCGGAAAATCGTCATCAATTTTCTTATGAATACGGCCGCTGATAAAGGCGAATGCTTCGATCAGCCTTTCTGTATGGGGATCGGAAGACCTGTC
>WTAT01000293.1 GCA_013139415.1 Desulforhopalus sp. | reverse complement strand
CAATGGACAGAGATGAAGGAAGACCGGGAGAATGCACGGATAGGACGCCCCCGTCAGGTCTACTCAGGCCACGCTCGAAGACCTTTCATTCCCATGAAAGATCGCATATAAAGTGATTTAGCATTAATTAAAATTTGATTATGTATGAAACTCAGCTGCTTTTTTTGTCATTTCCGCGTAGGCGGGGATGACAACCCTGCTGGTTTTTATTTCTCTTTTTTATCAACACATTATGCCTATGCCTACAGAATTGGCTGTTGTGCCGCTGCTTATTTCGCTAGACTTGTACCCACTTCAAAATTGACGACCAGTGGTACGTCCAGTTTGAGGGCATTTTCCATGGCCGCTTGAATTATCGGCTTTGTCTTCTCCAGTTCTGTTTCAGGCAATTCGAAAACAAGTTCATCATGAATCTGCAGCAACATTCTGGCTGACAGCCCCCTCTTCTTAATGACATTCTCACACTCTATCATGGCCAGTTTTATAATATCTGCAGCAGTCCCCTGAATAGGAGTGTTGATGGCCATCCTCTCAGAAAACTCCCTTCTAGCCTTGTTCTTGGCATGTATTTCAGGAACACTTCTTCGACGTCCCAACAAAGTGGTCACATAGCCTTTTTCCCTGGCCTCGACGACGATATTCTCCATATATTTCTGAACTCCGGTGTAGAGACGAAAGTAACAGTCAATAAACCGCTGCGCCTCTTTTCGCCCGATATCAAGCTGACTTGAAAGACCGAAGCTGCTCATCCCGTAAACAATGCCGAAGTTTATGCTCTTGGCAACCCTGCGCATCTCAGATGTAATCAGCAGAGGAGAAACACCGAAGATCTCTGCAGCAGTTCTGGCGTGTATATCTTCTCCTGTCCTGAAAGCTTGAAGAAGAGCTTCATCCTGGGAATAGTGGGCCAGCACCCGTAAATCTATCTGGGAATAATCAGCCGAAAGAAAGATAAGCCCATCGCCGGGTACAAAGGCTCCACGGATACGGCTCCCTTCTTCCGTCCGGATCGGGATATTCTGCAGGTTAGGATCGCTGCTTGAAAGGCGACCAGTGGCTGCGACCGCCTGATTGAAAGACGAATGTATTCTGCCGGTCGTTGGATCCTGCAACTGACTGAGCTTATCGACATAGGTGGATAGCAGTTTTGTCAGCGTCCGATAGCGCAAAATTAAAGCGGGTAATTCATGATTTTTTGCTAGTTTTTCCAACACTTTTACGTCTGTAGAAAAACCGGTTTTGGTTTTTCTGCCATGGGGTAGACCTTTTTCCTCAAACAGTATCTCTGCAAGTTGGCGTGGAGAATTGATGTTGAAGGTATGCCCGACTAAGGCATAGATCTGTTCCTCCAAAACTCCGAGTTTGCCGGCAAACTCAACCGAGAGAATTGAAAGGACCGACGGATCAATGCAGATTCCAGCGATTTCCATCCTGGCAAGAATGGTAACGATCGGCATTTCAACCTGTCGGAAAAGTTCCATGACCCCCTTTTCACAGAGCAAGGGTTCAAACTCCTGCCAAAGCATAAAAGTGCCATACACATCCTCGCAACTATACAGCCCAGCCTTTTCGATATCCACATAGGCGAAGCAATCCTCGCGCTTGTCACCCCCAACAACCTCATCAAAAGAGGTCATCTTCAGGCCACGCTGCAGACAGAGTTCATCAAGTTTTAGAGAACGTCCCTCGTTCTCAACGAGATACGCGGCAAGCAGAGTATCGGCAAGCGGCCCACCCAGCTCAATCCCCCACTGTTGCTTAATCACAGTGAAATCATATTTAAGATTGTGAGCTAATTTAGTGATATCTGTGGAAGTCAAGAACGGCTCAAGAGCGGTAAACACTTCCTGCTTCCCGAGTTGCCCCTCAACAAGATTACCTTCATCGTCGAGGTGACCAATGGGGATATACCATGCCCTTTCAAGACTGGCACAGAGTGAGATTCCGACTAACCTGGCGTTTCTTGCATTCAAAGAAGTAGTTTCTGTATCAACAACAAGGAGCTCGACATCCCGCAGAGCATCAACAATTTCTGCCAACTGTTCGCTATTCCGTACCGTTACAAAACCGTCAACGGGAACTGCTGTTGAGGTGTCAATGCCTTTTAACAAGCGTGAAAACTCCAACTCCTTATATATTTCGAGCAACTGTTGGTCGTCCCCTTGCTGTAACAAATAACTGTCAAGTTGCTCCGGTATCGCCACATCCGATTTAAGATCGATTAATTCCCGGGAGAGA
The DNA here is from genome assembly GCA_013139415.1 of Desulforhopalus sp. Lineage (GTDB taxonomy): Bacteria > Desulfobacterota > Desulfobulbia > Desulfobulbales > Desulfocapsaceae > Desulforhopalus_A. Next base: position 10,486 of record WTAT01000293.1, on the reverse strand, counting down.
TAAGCCTGGTCGCGATTATTAATTATTTTTTCTTTCATCTTCGACTTTTTCAAGTCGTCAACGTGTGCATACAGTCCATCAAGGGTGGTGAACTCGGCAATCAGTTTTTCTGCGGTTTTCGGACCGACACCCGGCACCCCCGGAACATTATCAGCACTGTCACCAATCAAGGCAAAAAGATCGAGAAGCTGAGTCGACCGAACTCCGTATTTCTTTTTAACTGCCTCCTGATCCATCACCTTGTCTTTCATGGGATCCCACATGACCACATCATCAGAGACAAGCTGCAGAAGATCCTTGTCTCCTGAGACAACCACAATTTTGTGACCAAGGGGGATGAATTGCTTTACCACAGAAGCAATTATATCATCGGCTTCGACATCCTGCTCCTCCAACATCAGGACGTTCGATGCTGCAACAAACCGTTTAATAAACGGGATCTGGACGCTCAGATCTTCTGGCATCGGCGGACGATTGGCCTTGTACTGGTCATAGAGCTGATGTCTGAAAACCGGTCCCCGAGAGTCAAAGGCAATAACGAGGTATTTCGGATTTTTTTCCCGGATCAGTCTTTTAACCATATTAATAAAACCGAGAACCGCATGGGTCGGCATACCCTTGCTGTTTGAAAGTGGCGCTATAGCGTGGTAGGCCCTATAGATATATGCACTCCCGTCAATCAGATAAATTTCTTCTTTCACAGCCTGCAACTCCATTGGTTTGAAGATTTTTCGGCGCAGGATTTGCCCGAAGTATTAGTGACATAGAAATGTTTTTCGTGTTTTTTACCCCTCAAAGGGGGTGCTCTTTTATGCGAGGTAGGAATACCGATATTGTTTTAGCGTCTCGATTATAGCGGGTTTTCCTGCTTTTGTATTGAAGAATCGATTTTCAAATTAATTGACGGCGGTAAAAAAAAACACCAGGCATAAACACTGCCCGGGGCTTTTCGTTCTAGATAACGTTCTATATATGTTTGTGATTATCTTGGTGCTCTCACCCATGAGGCCTGTGGACCTTTATCACCTACAGTTTCACCAAAAGTGACACTGTCTCCTTCTGACAGCTCATCCATATTTAAATTCTTCAGAGCATTTTCATGAAAATAAATATCTCTTTCATCTACTGAGGTAATAAACCCATAAGACTCATGCGGAGAGATTTTTCTGATTATTCCGAACCCATCTGAAGGGTCCGCATTATGGGACTGTTTATGGCTTTTCCTTTTCTTTCTCTGGATCTCCTTTAACTGTAAGGTCAATACATCAAAGGACTCGGTAAGTGCGGCACGTACAGTCTCAGCTTTCCTGGTGACAACAGCGGTGTCATTAGGCACTGTCGCTACCAGTTTGATCTCAAACCCACCCTCTTTATAATGGGTAGTGGCTGCAATGCTGACACGTAAATGAAGAACGAAATTTGGATAGTGGCGAATTAATTTTTCCTGTTCCTCCTGAATCTTAGTTTGCCAACCTTTACGTAACTCAACATTTCGGGCTTCGATCTTCAGTTCCATATAGTTCCTCCAGCTCTGTTTCAAACAGTGGTTACACCACTGTTTTACTCATGCATCATCGGATGCATCCCATGCAGACCATCGACAAACCAGACAGAGGGAACATCTCAAACATCCTGATTGCAGAAGGCCTGTCTTCCTTCATATTATATTCCCCTATCCCTGAGAATCAAGGTTACTCATCGTTTTACTCATACTATTCAGGCTCATCTAACTTTTTAACTTCAATTTAACTTCAATTATATGAGAAATATGGCTATTAGAAATATTTCCTTGTATACTTATTTGGTTTTGAGCTGACGGGAACAACTATTGGGAGTGGAATATTGCACAGCGGTAAGAAAGGAGTTATCCTACTTAATATGGGGGGACCCGATACCTTAGACAACGTCCGACCGTTTCTTTACAATCTTTTTTCCGACAGGGAAATCATCCGCCTTGGCCCCGCCTTTCTACAAAAGTTTCTAGCCTGGATAATATCACGCAGACGTGCACCCAAAAGCAGAGCAATCTATGCAAAAATAGGGGGTGGCTCTCCACTTAAAGACATCAGTTTTCGTCAGGCGAAAGCCCTGCAAAATGCGCTCAGTGAAGATGGCGACTATGTCGTTACCGTTGCCATGCGCTACTGGCCACCGTTTGCCGACGAAGCAATACAAGAACTGTTGGCAGCAGGAATTGACCGTCTTACTGCTCTTACGTTATACCCACACTATTCGAAGGCTACAACCGGTTCATCACTTTCTCACCTTCAACAGAGCCTGCAAAGACTGGCTCCGAATACTCCCCTTACCAGTATCTCTTCCTGGCCCACCCAGGACTGTTATGTTACAGCCTTGGCGAGAAATATAACAAAAGGATTGCAGGCCTTCGATACACAGGCCGTGGAAATAGTCTACAGCGCACACAGCCTGCCAATATCCTTCATTCAGGATGGTGACCCCTATGTGGATCATATCCTGCAATCCATTGGGGCTATTGAAAAAATAACGCATCAAAGCGGCAGACTCTGTTACCAGAGCAGGAGCGGTCCGGTTGAATGGCTTTCCCCGTCAACACCGGAAATGCTGGAAACTCTTGCCGAGGAAGGTTGTAAGAATATCCTGATGGTACCCATAAGTTTTGTCTCTGACCATGTCGAGACCCTGTACGCAATAGACATCCTTTACAGGGAACAGGCGGCACAACTGGGTATGTGCCTCAAATCGTGCACCTCTCTCAACACCAACCCCCTCTTCATCCAGGGGCTCAGATCCCTGATTCTGCAAGAAATATGATGATATGCTATTCTCTTTGAAATCGCCGCATTCGCACATTCATGAGAAGCCCCAATCCAAGCATGGTAGTCAAGAGTGAGGATCCTCCGTAGGAAACAAGTGGTAACGGTATGCCAACGACAGGCAAAAACCCCATTATCATGAATAAGTTGATCACGGCCTGCCAAAAAATCAGCATGACCACCCCGAAGGCCAGCAACACCCCAAAACGATCTTTGGCATACATTGCCACATACAGGCCCCAGAGCAGCAGGAGAAAATAGGTGCCGATAAAAATTACGCTCCCGGCAAAACCCCACTCTTCACCCCAGACAGAAAATGCAAAGTCCGTATGTCGTTCCGGTAGAAAATGCAAATGTCCCTGGGTTCCTTCCATGTACCCTTTACCAAATTTACCTCCACTGCCGACGGCTATTTTAGATTGCAGTATCTGATAGCCGTGGCCCATCGGATCTTTTTCCGGATCTAAAAAAGTCTGAATTCTCTGTTTTTGGTACGGCTTTAATAATTGTTCCCAGGCAAAAAAACCAGCTCCCATTGCAAGGCCACCCATAATGGCATAGGTGGACAACCTGAGCTTGACGAACACCGTCATCGAGACAAAAATTATACCGAGCATCAGGGCCGTACCAAGATCGGGTTCTAAAAGGATGAGTAAAAAGGGAATCGCGGTAAGCACTACCGGTATAAAAAGATCTTTAATAGCGTATCCATCATTGATCTCTTTTCTTGAATAATAACTGGCAAGGGTGACGACGAGCATGAGCTTGGCCGGTTCCGATGGCTGCAACTTGAAAAACCCCAGGTTAATCCAACGCTGGGCACCACCGGCCTTATCTCCGGCCACAAAGGCCACGAGCAGAAGAATAATAATGAGGACATAAAATGGATAATTCCAGGAATGCAGCTCCTGATAATCAAAGCTGATGATAAACACAAAGGCCGTAAACCCCATAAGAAAGAAGTATCCCTGCCTGATATACGGCGGTGTACCGTAACCTTTCGGTGGAAACGAAGCGCTGTATAGGTTGAAACAAGCCATGATACATACCAAGAAAATCAGCAGCATCAGTACCATATCGAAATGTTCAAACAACCGTCTGTCTATTCGAAACATTCTTTTACTTATCCATGTCAAGTTATAGGTTCTTATAAAATTGTAGTAAATATATCTTTTTGCTATTCAACTATCTTATTCAGCCTGCCGCTGAAATATTGATTCAAAACCGCCCTGGCGATAGGGCCAGCTCCTGATCCACCGTGTAAACCGTGTTCAACAAGAACAGTTACAGCAATTTCCGGATCTTCCGCCGGAGCATAGCAGGTAAACCAGGCATGATCCCGATATTTATACGGAATATCTTCTTCCTTAAGATGGCGATACTGGGCTATCTTAACCACCTGGGCGGTCCCGGTTTTACCGGCTATTCTCAGCCCGTCGATGGCTACTTTACGGGCTGTGCCACGTTTGCCCTGGACCACCTCCTCCATCCCCAACTTGATGCTCTTAAAATATCGATCTAATCCAGTTACCTCACTCACTAATTCAGGTGAAAACTTCTCGATTATTTTACCTTCTGCATCTATGACCTGTTCAATGAGCTGAGGGCGGTATAATTTACCGCCATTAGCAAGCGTCGCTGTCATTACGCAAATTTGCAGAGGAGTTGTAAGGTTGAAGCCCTGCCCAATAGCAACTGAGAGGGTCTCACCATTCTGCCACTTAGCCTTACGGTATTTTTGCTTCCATTTTTTCGTCGGGGCAAGACCGGATTTTTCATACTCCATATCAATCCCTGTTTTTATACCCAAGCCCAGTTTATTTGCATACTCCGCCAGGGTGTCAACACCCACCGCCAGGCCAACCTGGTAAAAATAAACATCACAAGACTCGCTAATGGCTTTAAATAGATTCACCGGTCCATGTCCTGAATGCTTCCAACATCGATAGATCCTCTTGCCAAATCTGTAGTGACCGGGGCAGTAAAATACCGTATCCTCAGTGATCACCCCTTTGGCAAGACCTGCAAGGGCTGTAACCATTTTATATGTTGAACCAGGAGGGTACGATGCCTGGACCACTTTATTGATAAGCGGATGCCTAGGATTGTCGAGTAAAGCCTGCCATTTCTTTGTTGAGATCCCTCCGACAAAGTCGTTAATATGGATAGTCGGGGCTGAAACTGCGACCAGCAGTCTGCCGGTTTTTACCTCCATCGCCACAACGGCTCCTGCCTTTTCTCCGGCCGACATATAACTTTCTGCGATCTGCTGCAGATCAACATCAAGGGTTAAACGAATCTCCCTTCCCGGAAGCGGTTCCACAGATTTTAGCAATTGTTGTTCAAAGCCCTTTGCATCAACCTCTGAGTAACTATGCCCCTTTTCACCTCGAAGGTCTTCTTCCCGCAGTTTTTCAAGGCCTTTTTTGCCGATGATATCCCCCCCGTTATAGATATCACGGTCGGCCAAGGCCAATTCCTTTTTAGAAATTGAACCGAGGTAACCGAAGATGTTTGCCGCAAGGTCTCCATAATGATAGACCCTGACTGGCTGTACCTCAATTCGGATCCCGGAAAACTCGTGATTATGATTTTCCAGATAGGCGAGAGTCTGCCAATCGATATCTTCCTTCAGCAGTACCGGCACATATCTCGGGGTATCGGATGCTTCCCGAATTTTATCCCACAGTTCGGATACTTCCATTTCAAGAATCGGGGCAAGCCGTTTGAGCACATTTCCAAGGTCGTGGGAATCTTCCTGGATCATCGCAACATTAAAGGACGGCCGATTGGTGACAATTTCTTTACCATTGCGATCAAGAATGTGGCCCCTTGGTGGAGCCAGTTGTCTGATCCTGACTCTATTACCATAGGCACGTTTCTCATATTCTTCACCATTACTGATTTGCAGGAACCAGAGCCTCAGAACAATGATGACCAGGAAAAAAAGTATAACGACAGAGGCTGCAAGCAACCGTCTTTTTAAAAGATCGAGAGCTCCTTCATCACGCTCTGCAATGTTTGCTATATCTTTAAATGAAAATTTCAAACCCATTCTACCCATTAATGGCTACATCGTTTTACGAGGGCGACGGCGGCGAGGTTTTGCGCGTAAACGACGTTTCTGTAGAGACTCATACAAACTACTGAACAGAAGAAAAAGCGGGACGGCCGCCGCCACCAACAAAGCTGTTCTTTGAAGGGTAAGTCCCCATGACCACTCCGGCAATTCTTCCGGCAAGGTCAGCGAGTAAGCAAAATAAAGAAACATCTGTATCAAAAAATAACTCAGGCCGACAAGTGGAATCTGGTACGTGGATTCCTTTATGGGACTTTTGTTGGTCAGGAATTTAAGTGCAGTAAAAGTGAGAAGACACATCAAGGGATAAAATCCGAGATGGATTCCAACCACAACATCCATAATCCATCCCAAGGTGAACACCAAAGCAATACCGGGTATCCATGCAAAACGATACGCTGTAAAGGCTACAAGAATAAAGACAAAATCTGGTCGACCGAGCCACAGCGGCAGTGACTGCAACAAGGTCGTCTGTACAACAATCAATGCAATCCCAAGCACCCAGAATGAAAAAAACAACATTACCCGCTTCTACCTCCCTGTCGAAAGGTTTGTTGAATTGAGTATTTTCCTTCGATCTGTCGGATCAATAAATACAAATTCCAGTTTCTGAAAATCGACATGAGGTTGTACTTCAATTTCCTGAAACATTCCCCTTCTCTTTTTATGTATCTTCGACACCCTGCCAAGGGGTATACCGGCAGGGAAAACACCACCGATGCCGGCGGTAACGATGTAATCACCTTCTTCGACATCGGCATTCTTCAGCACATAGTGCAGGACATACCCGCGCTCACCAGCCCCTTTCAAAATACCGCGGGTCCGATTTTTCTGAATCATGGCATCTATGGCACTGCTGGGGGCGTTAGCCAACAAGATTTTTGAATAATGCTCACCCGTGTGAATGACCTGCCCGACAACTCCCCTGGGAGCTCGAACAATCATCCCCTCCAGAACATCGTCTTTTCGGCCTCGATCAACAACAATGGTCTGATACCAATAGGCGGGCTCCTTCCCTACAACCCGAGCAGCCAGTGGTTGAAAATGTAATTTTTCTTTAAAGGCCAGTAATTCTTCAAGGTAAAGATTAGTGCTGTACCCCTCTCTGTATTCACCCAGTTCAGTCAGATATTTATCGACAAGCACCCGCAACCTCTTGTTATCCGCTCGAACATTCCATAATGCTATATAGTCATTTTTAATGTTGGCAACCCCGGCAACCGTGCGCGTGACCACACTCTGCATGGGTCCTATAAAATCCAGGGTAAGTTGATGAGGCGTACCGAACCGTCCACCAAGCATTGAGGCAAGCAGCAACAGACCAACGATAAACAGTATCGCTATCAACAGCATAACCCTAATGGTTGCAAAGATCGATCGTCCTTGTATAGCTTTCGTTTTTTTTCGCACTTTTCGCACAAACCACAACAGTTCAGAGCTGCACATGGAATACCGGTAGCTCAATCCGGCACAAAGGCTTCATTGCCACGGGCAAGGACTATTCGATAGTCACCTCACGCAGGATATCAAGATTATCAAGCGCTTTTCCAGAACCGAGAACAACAGAAGACAGAGGATCTTCGGCAACAATTATAGGCATGCCCGTTGCCTCCCTCAAACATCTATCGAGGTTTTTCAATAATCCCCCGCCACCTGTAAGAACAATGCCGTTGTCGACAATATCAGCAGCCAGTTCGGGAGGGGTCACCTCAAGCGCAACTCTTACAGCTTCAACAATTATATCAACCTGCTCAGCTATTGCTGATTGTATTTCTTCTGCAGAGATCTGCAAGGTCTTCGGAACACCTGAGACAAGATCCCGCCCTTTGATATCCATAGTTTCATACGGTTCCTCCGGCAGGACATTACCTATAGTCGTTTTGATCAGCTCTGCAGTGCGCTCACCAATAGCCAGGTTATGTTTGCGTTTGATGTACTGGAGGATGGATTCGTCCATCTTGTCGCCGGCAACCCTTACGGAACTGGCATAGACAATACCGGACAGTGAAATAACAGCCACTTCAGTAGTTCCCCCGCCAATGTCAATTATCATATTAGCAGTGGGCTCGGTAATAGGCAACCCCGCCCCTATCGCTGCCGCCATCGGCTCCTCAATAAGGTAGACCTCTCGTGCCCCTGCCGATTCTGCTGATTCCTTCACCGCTCGCTTTTCTACTTGAGTTATACCGGACGGAACAGAGATTATAATGCGGGGATGCACCAGAGTTCTTCTGTTATGGACCTTATTAATAAAATACCTAAGCATTGCCTCGGTTACTTCAAAATCGGCAATTACACCATCTTTAATAGGTCGGATGGCATTAATGTTCCCCGGTGTTTTCCCGAGCATCATTTTAGCTTCCTGCCCGACAGCCAATACTTTACTCATCCGTCCGTCCTGCCGGACAGCAACAACAGACGGTTCCCGCAGTACAATACCCTTACCCTTAACATATAGAACTGTATTTGCTGTTCCAAGATCTATTGCCAGATCATTGGACAACCAGCCAAACAAAAAATTAAATGGTGAATACATGCAGTCTTCCTTGCGATAAAAGGTGCTTTGTCGCACCTTGAAAATATATCAGCTCATAGCCGTGATTCAGGAGGAGGGCTCCCGTCAGATTAATTAATTTTGCACAACTATAAATAGTTCTCACGAAACTGCAAAGCATAACAAACCTAATTTTCATTAGCAACTAATATGGCGTATACCAATCAAGATTGTACTGTTTTTTATTGACACAAAAAACAAACCCTGTTAATGATATTCGAACTTTACGACCAAGTAGATTTATGAACATTGAGGGGCTATAGCTCAGCTGGGAGAGCGCTTGACTGGCAGTCAAGAGGTCGTCGGTTCGATCCCGACTAGCTCCACCAAACATATCAAGCAGTTACGGATCTTTTTTCGTAACTGCTTTTTTGTTGCTGTGTACATTCTGTGCACACTTCAAACAATCCTATCTCACCTTTCCTATGAATTTCCAGTAAGTTAGTCACTCCCCCCTCATCCTACAACAAACGATATAGTTTCCCTGACATGCCCCTGACGAGTTGGCATAAAAAAAGAGTCGTCTCTAAAATGAAGAGAAACGGCTCTTTAAATATATATCAGTTTTAACTTAAGACATTAAGCTTCAATTTTGATAAAGCTTATAACTACCAGGATCTTACTCTTTGAAATAATTCTGATTTAACAATTTGATCTATTTTTAAATCCATATCAACTATAATGATTATGCAAACTGACTTGAATTTTATAAGATTCCACTCTTCATCTGTTTCATCTCTTAATTTAGAATCATCAATTGTTAGTTTTTCACATAATTTTGATATTTTTCTACTTGAAAAAGATGTAAGAGTATGTGCATGACCAAATACATTACGTATTTCTAGTACGTTAAGAATATTATTGTAATCATCCTTATTGATTAATCCTAAAACATACGCTAAGTCTGTTCTTGCTCTTGAATTGCCAGCAAATCCAGTATTACTCAATATTCTTTCAGATGTTTTTCCATTGATGAAGAATTTTTCAAGTAACATTTTTAAATGTAGATCAATAAGACTTGCTCCTAATAAAGCACATGATAAATCAGTCTCTCCGTCCATAATTTCATTCATAGAGCTTTCTATTTCATCTTTATCACGATTGATCATTTCTTCCCTCTTTGTAAAGTTTCTTAAACTTTTTCAGCTTTTTCGTCTAAATGACATTGTAGATAGTCTGCCTGTTGACTCCAAACCTGTCAGCTATCTTACTCTTGCTGAAACCTGAATTCAACATGTACTTGACCTCAGTGATCTGCTCTTTATTCAGAGAAGCCTTCCTGCCTAATTTCTTACCATTCTTCTTTGCATTGGCTATTCCTTCTCTTTGTCTTTCCCGAATCAGATTGCGCTCAAACTCAGCAAAAGCTCCCATCATTTGAAGCATAAGTTTTGCCATCGCATCATCTTGACCATTAAAAACCAAATTCTCTTTGTGAAAATGAACACTGACACCTCTATCTAACAAGTCACCAACTAGATTTTGAAGATCAGCAAGATTCCTAGCCAGCCTATCAATTGAGTGAACGTGAAGCACATCTTCATCTCTCAAATAATCGAGACAATCTTTCAATCCTATCCTGTTAGTATCCTTCGCTGAAATTTTATCCTCGAAACATTTGTCAAGTTCAACACCGATCAATTGTCGTTCTGTGTTTTGTGCTATTGAAGAAACTCTGATGTATCCAATTTGTTTTCCGCTTGCCATATCTAAAATCTCCCATGTGACTGTTATAACCACTCAATCTATACATGAAGATTTAACATAGCTCGCTTTTGCCTGTCAATAAACACCTGTCAAACAAAGCGTATCCACAATTATTTCTTTACACTTCCGTCAAACATCACCATATCCGAAGATTGTTTGACACTCGCTTGCTCAATGAACGACTCAAATCCAAACTGTCAAAAATCTATACATATTTGTACACCTTTTAAGGCAGAGTAATCGGTGTTGTAAATTTCGGTATATGCTATCTAGGGCTGCAAATTGACATTAACCGAGAAAGTTTCTGTAATTTTGTTATGTTTAAGTGTAAATACTTGTCAGCAAACTGTA
>WTAT01000289.1 GCA_013139415.1 Desulforhopalus sp. | reverse complement strand
GTTACTTTCTAATTTTTCAGTTGAATAAAGGCGAAAAATGAATGCTCGTTAGTAAGAGATAAATCCAGATTATCGAGGAAGAAGTTACTCCACTTCAGTCAAGCCGGATGCATGATATTACTTTCGTATCAACCGTTATACTTTATTTCTCTCCTACACAAATGCCCTTGCTGTTCCTAAAATGATCGTTTTTAGAACACAAGAACCTGTAGAGTTTTGATTCAATACTGAAACTGCTCACGAAGTCGAATACCTAACTACCATATCGTTTATTCGCAAATGGCCTCTCATTTCACGAATGTTGGGGGTTACCTACCCCCAATAGTGAGAATGTTTTCCTCTGTGCTGTATTTTTTAAAATTTGCGAAGCGTAGCACTAAGTGCTATGATGTAGATCATGAAGAGGTTAATGACTAAAGAGTTTTCAAAATGGGCCGGAAAGCACGGATTAACCGTTACGGGACTAAACATTGCTCTCGACGAAATTACAGAAGGCAACATTGATGCTAACCTGGGCGGTAACGTCTACAAAAAACGCATACCTTTTCCAGGAAGAGGAAAAAGTGGAAGCGGCAGAACCATACTTTTTTACAAGAAAGGGAACATGGCTCTCTTTGTCCATGGGTTCGCCAAAAACGAAAAAACAACTCTCACGCACAACGAACTGAAAGCATTCAAAGAGTTCTCCACTCTTATCTTTTCATATGATGAAAATGAAATCCAAAAAGCCATAGATAAAGGCGTCTTCATTGAGGTGATAGTATGAGAAAATCAGTCAGAAAATCAATAATGGGCACTATGGTCGACCTGAAAGAAATCGGCCTGGTTAAAGATATAACAATGCGAAACATTGAGAGCCTGTGCTTGCCGGATGTGAAGAACTACAATGCCGCTGATATTGTAAAATTGCGAAAGAGCACAAAGTTAAGCCAAGCAGCGTTTGCTGCCGTGGTGAATGTCTCCACATCCACCCAGCAGAAATGGGAAAGGGGAGACAAAAAACCAAGCGGGGCCAGTAAAAGACTCTTAGATGTGATTGAAAGAAAAGGCTTAGGAGCAATTTTGTGAAAGCTCGACTACTAAATCAAGAATCTAAAATGGTTCAAATAGACTACCTTGGTCGGACTTGGCCTTCTGTGTCAGAATAGTGAGGTGTATTCGTGATTAAAGATGACAAGCCACAGGATGCAGAACCGGCAACACTGGAAGAGCGCAAAATTATCCTCGACAAGCTTTCTGAATACGTAACTCCTGATCGCGTTTTGAGTATAGATGGTGAGAAACGGAGGGGGACCTTTAAAACCCAAACCCCTATTTCTGGTGAATCAAATAGCGAGGTTTGGCAATGGACATTGATACTGAAACATACAGTCAAGCAATCCTTAAATTAGTTACTTCGGCACAAGGCGATACAGGAGGGGCCAGGGTAGCGGCGCAGGTCTTGTTGAGTGCATACAACGGTAACGCTTACCAATTGAATATTGTAGATCTGTGCAATCTGGACAAAGATCATTACCAAGCTGCGTTGATCGTAATACGTGGCCGAAAAGAGCTAGGTAGAGAACCTCAAGACTTTTTAAAAAACGGTGATCAGATCTTTAAAGAATTGTGGCAGCAATGGGAAAGATACCATGTCGAAAATCGTGGAAAACCAACATGTAATTTGTGTTATGGATCTGGTCTTATTCCCGAGTATCCAGACGATGAAAATAATTACAGTCAAAAAACCTGCACTCAATGTGATGGCAGAGGATTTTAATGTAAATTGAATCAAAATGGCGAGGTGATAGCAACTACCCACCAGCCACCAACAGAAAAAGATATGAGACTACAGCACATTCATCGCTTCATTACCCTCGTTTATATGTCTCTGTTCCTGCTTGTATGGGGATGTTCGGAAAATCCCCTCACCTTCCAAGTGCGCTTTCCAGCCGTGTCGGGTTTGAAACAGAATGACCTTGTTTACTTTGACAAGAATGAAATAGGGCAGGTGAAAAAGGTCTTCTACACCAAGCAGGGCGACTACCTAATCGAATTAGAGATTGCCCCGGGTTTTAAGAATACGGCTACGGAAAATTCGAGGTTTTATATCGAACACTCCCCTGCTAAAGCGCTGAATATGGCAGTGATTGTCGAACAGGAACTTCCGGGTGGCGTTGTCCTTGAAAACGGCACCGTTGTCCAGGGAAGTGCAAGAAGCGGATATTTTGCAGATATTTTGAGCGACTTGCAGAAAAAAGCGGGAGCGGCCCAGAACGAGCTGAATAAGACCCTGAAGGAACTAAAAAGGTCTCTTGACACAACCTCCGAGGAGTTGGAAGCAACGCTTGATGATCTCTCCGTTCAGTTCAATTCATTTGCCGATGAACTTGGAAAGGTTCCGGACAGTCAGGAAGTAAAGCGGCTGGAAGAGAGCATAAAACAATTTGCCGACGAATTTCAAAAAGCTCAGAAAGATGTTCAGGAACACCTCCGTAATGAGATAATTCCCAAGTTTCACATGGAACTGGAGCGGCTCCACAAACAGTTGAAAAAAGAGGGGGCGAAGAAGAACTCGAAAAAATAGACAAGCAGGTTAAAGAACTCTACACTGTCTAGTTACAAAATCCTCCTGTCGTCAGCCACTGAGGAGCCGGCCAAGAATCTTAAAACCGGGAAAAACC
>WTAT01000342.1 GCA_013139415.1 Desulforhopalus sp. | reverse complement strand
ACCAGGTCTTAATATTTCATGGATGAGCCCGTTGATTTACGGCCTTTCGGAGTCTGCGCTTACCTGCCCGATCTCCGCGTTATGTGAAAAAAATAATCCTCGAAATATCAACTATATGTCTCCGGTTATTTTTTCCACATGCCTTGATATCGAACGAAAATTCTCATAAATCAACAGACTCATACCTGAACGACAGAGCCCTCCAACCGCTTCCATTACGGTCAGAGGGCATCTTTTAACGCCACGGAATAATGGATTTACTGCGGTTAATGCCTGGCTGTCGCTTCTCGCGATTTATCGCTCTCGTTTGGTGGTGTTGCCTGATCAAAGGCAGTGATTGCATAATAGTATCGTACACTGCCACCCGCCTTGGAATCAACAAAGAGCGTATACTCCGGCTCTACCTTGCCAATCTGTTCATAGCTGTCCCGGTTGGCGGCACGACGGTAGACCAGGTAGCCGCCAAGATCAGCTGCATCACTCTTATCCCAGAAAACCTTAACACCGACCCCAGTCTTTATTACAGTTATTCCTAATGGTGGCAGAGGCGGAGCAAGGTCAATCGGAGTTACGGCCACATCAGTACTGATCCCGCCATTGACCAAATTATCGTCCAGGACCATCATACTCTGGATGGTGTAAAAATACCTCACACCGTTAACCACCTGGCGGTCAACAAATTCCGTTGCTGCCACAGGTTCACCCAGCCGTTCAAATTTCTTGCCGCCATCACTGCGCAATACCTGATATTTCATAGCCATTTCAACAGTGCTGCCATCTGTGTGCGAAGTAACCGGCTGCCATTGGAGAGTAACCTCATGATCCCCCGGCGTCACCGTCACCCCCTCCGGGGCTGCTGCCGGCTTGAACCAGACAAAGGTGATGATATTGGAGTCTGCACTGTCTGCCCACCAACTGCTACGGGAACGAACCTTGAAAAAGTACTTATAACCGGGTAGTAAGAGCGAGGATTCGTACGTTGCCTTTCTTCTCACCTTTCCGTCAACAGGTGCGCCGCCATCAAGTTCCATCGGTTCGCCGAATGGGACGGGACAGGTACCGCAATAGTCCTCAAGCGGAATTTCGGCCCGATACAGTTCAAAAGACGAGATGTCATCCAGCGCAGAACCTTTAATGGTTTTCACAGGATACGACCAACTGAGCTGCACACCTTTGTCATCCACAGTGTAAAGCAGGTCGGAGATTGGTTCAGGAACGACTCTTTGCGGCGGTATCGGCTTATTTTTGTAACCACACCCACTTGTCAGAACAAGAGACATCCCGATAAGAAAAAGCCCGGTTACCCGAACCACGTATCCGTTTTTCACTACGCAATCCCCAGCTTTTTCTCAGCTGCAGTTACCGCCTCTTCCACCCTCTGTATAGCGGTACCACCTGTGGAGATCCGACTGTTGACCGAACCTTCGACGCTCAGTACTTCATAGACATCTTTGCTGATTTCCTTAGAAAAAGAGGCCAGCTCCTCCAGCGTCAGATCAGGCAGCTCACAGCCCTTTTCCAGACAGTAGGCCACAGCCCTGCCGACAATGCCGTGGGCTTCCCTGAAAGGCACATTTCTCAACACAAGATAATCGGCGAGATCTGTGGCTGTTATACATCCCGTCTTGGTTGCATCAAGCATCCGGGTTGTATTAAAGCTGAGATTTTCGAGCAATTCCGCCATAATTGACAGAGATGCCGAGACGGTATCCACAGTATCGAAAACCGGCTCCTTATCTTCCTGGAGATCTCGATTGTAGGTTAGCGGCAACCCCTTTACGAGGGTAATAAGGGTCATAAGACTGCCGACAACGCGACCACTCTTGCCTCGTATTAACTCGGGGATATCCGGATTTTTCTTCTGCGGCATGATCGACGAGCCGGTGCAGAATTTATCGGAGATATTGACAAAATCAAACTCCTGGCTGGACCAGAGCACCAGCTCTTCGGAAAGCCTGGAGAGATGGAGCTGGATCATCGTACAGTCGCTGGTAAACTCAATGGCATAATCCCGGTCCCCGGAGGTATCCATGGAATTGGCGGTAACACCATCAAAACCAAGAGCTTTTGCGACCTGCTCGCGATCAATCGGCAGACCAGTTCCGGCCATGGCCGCACAACCAAGGGGCGAGAGATTGAGCCGCTTGCGGCAATCAACCATCCGCTCCCGATCCCGGCTGAACATCTCGTAATAGGCCAGCATATGGTGAGCTATCTGCACAGGTTGAGCCCGCTGCATATGGGTATAGCCCGGCATTATGTTACCGAGATATTTCCTGGCCAGCAGGACAAAGGCCTTGCGAATGTCGTCGAGTAGCAGGATGAGCGTATCACACTGATCGCGCAGATACATTTTGAAGTCGAGAGCCACCTGATCATTTCTCGACCTGGCGCTATGCAGTTTTGCACCCGCCGGGCCAATCCGCTCAACCAGGGATTTTTCGATATTCATATGAATATCTTCAAGCTCACGCCTGAATTCAAAAGTTCCCTGGTCGATTTCCTTTTCAATTGCCGTAAGACCATCTGTTATTGTCGCCAGCTCTTCTTTGGTGAGAATCCCCTGGCTGGCGAGCATGGCGGCGTGGGCCTTACTTCCGGCTATATCATATTTGTAGAGCCGGGAGTCATAATGGATGGAGGCGGAAAACGCCTCCACTGAGGCGGCAGTCCCTTCACTGAACCGCCCTCCCCACATTTTTCCCGATCCGCTTTTTTTCGGCTCAGTCATATCTCAGCTTCCTATTTATTGCATCGACCCTGCAGCGCATTTATCTTCAACCGCAAGCCATTGAGTCGGATAAATCCAGTGGCGTCGCCCTGATCGAAGACCTGATCTTCCTCAAAGGTAGCAAAAGATTCCTGATACAAGGACTGGTCTGATTTGCGCCCGACGGAGATACAGTTCCCTTTATAGAGTTTCAACCGAACAGTCCCGTTAACCGTTTTCTGGGTTGCATCCATAGTCACCTGCAACAACTCACGTTCTGGAGAAAACCAGAAACCGTTGTAGATGAGATCAGCATACTTCGGTACCAGTGAATCACGAATACGCAAAACTTCCCGGTCGAGGGTAATGCTCTCCAGGTCGCGATGAGCCGTGCGCAGAACCGTTCCACCAGGGGTCTCATAAACACCATGGGCCTTCATGCCGACATACCGATTTTCCACCAGATCGAGTCGACCGATGCCATTGGCACCACCCAGTTCATTCAGCCTGGTAAATAGAGCCAGCGGCGCCATTTTTTCACCGTCCAGGGCCACCGGATCGCCGTTTTTAAATTCGATCTCCAGGTAAGTCGCCACATCAGGCGCTTTCTCCGGAGAGACCGTAAACTTGAACATATCCTCGTCCGGCTCATTCCATGGATCTTCCAGAATGCCACCTTCAAAACTGATATGTAAAAGATTTTCGTCACAGCTGTAGGGGTTTTTCTTGGTCACCGGAATCGGGATGTTATGCTCTTTGGCAAATGCCACCAGCTTCTGGCGGGAATTCAGATCCCAGATTCTCCAGGGTGCGACGATCTGCAGGTTCGGCGCAAGACCGATATAGCCCAGTTCAAAACGTACCTGATCATTGCCCTTTCCGGTAGCGCCATGGCTTACCGCATCCGCTCCCTCTTCCAGTGCGATGCGTACCTGTTCCTTGGCGATCAAGGGTCTTGCCAGCGAGGTACCAAGCAGGTACGATCCCTCGTAGATGGCGTTTGCCCGAAAGGCCGGGAAAATATAGTCTTCGACAAACTCTTTTTTCAGATCGGAGATAACCACCTTCTCTGCGCCGGTGGCAAGACCTTTTGCCTTCATGGCTTCCCAGTCTTCTTCCTGGCCAATATTGGCGGAATAGGCGATCACGGAGCATTTATACTCCTCCGCCAGCCATTTCAGAATAACAGATGTATCCAGACCGCCGGAATAGGCGAGTACTATCTTGTTGACACTCATATCACAACCCAGTTTTATGTTTTTACAAGTTTATTAGTGCCTTACAGATTATTTTCGTTCACTCTTTTTGGTACCCCCTTGAGGGGTATAAAAAACAAGAAAAATAATCTGCATAAGGCACTTATTTATACCCCCTCGGAGTCTATCGCTTACCTGTGGGGTGTTAATTAAACTATAAGGCCTTCAAGGATCGCCTTATGGATATGCATTTTATTTTCAGCCTGATCAAATGCTACACACTGCTCGGATTCCAGCACCTCGTCGGTAATTTCCTCATCCCTGTGGGCGGGGAGACAGTGCAACACAATACATTCAGCAGGAGCCTTGGCCAGGAGTTCACTATTAAGCTGATAGTCGGAAAAAACCCGCAGCCGTTCTTCCTCCTCGCCCTCCATGCCCATGGAGGCCCAGACATCGACCTTGATGACATCGGCAGCACGCACCGCCTCCTGCGGATCACGAACAAGGGTGATTGGTTTGGTCGCGATTTCCCTGGCTGCGGCAAAAATTTCGCTGTTCGGATCGTACCCCTCCGGGCAGGCCAGAGTTAGCTGAAACCCCATGACAGCTGCCGCCTGAATCCAGGAATTGGCCATATTATTGCCGTCACCTACCCAGGCAATATGCAGGTCTTCGAGCGCCCCTTTCTTTTCAATGACGGTCATCATATCACTCAGCACCTGGCAGGGATGATGCCTGTTCGTCAGGGCGTTTATCACCGGCACTGTCGCGTAATCGGCCAGTTCATCGACTACCGCCTGGCCAAAGGTTCTGACCACCATGCCATCAACATAGCGGGACATAACCCGTGACATATCTTTTAACGGCTCGGATCTTGCCAGCTGCGTATCACGACTCGAAAGAAAGATGACCTGTCCACCAAGACCATACATAGCCGACTCAAAGGAGACACGGGTTCTGGTAGATGGTTTTTCAAAGATAAGACCGATGGTCTTGCCGTCCAGCTGTCGATGGATCTTGCCGGCTTTTTGCTCTTTCTTGAGTACAATTGCCCGGTCGATAAAACCGATCAGCTCTGTTTTTGTAAATTCCTGTAATGACCTTAAATGCTTCGGCACCCTATTCACCTCAAAACAAAAGGGGGGAAAACTTCCCGCCGGTTAGCTCCCCACTGCGGCTCTTTTCTTACGTATTCAGGGGAGAAAGGAGCTATCTTTACATAAAAGGGGGGTGATTTGCAAAACATTTCCCCTCCAAAGCGCCAACAGCCTTTCTTTTTCTTCTTGTCCCGGCCTGCTTCAATACTCTGCCAACACCTCGGCAAGGGCCGCCACAATCATGTCAATCTCTTCCCTGGTCACGACCAGAGGCGGGACAAACCTGAGAACCACGTTCCCGGCAAAGTTCATCAGAAAGCCTCGATCAAACATTTTATTCACAATATCGGTACCATGAGCAACGCCCTGTTCAGTGAGCACGGCCCCTACAAGAAGTCCCATTCCCCGAGCGGAGCTGAGCATGGTCGGGAACCGTTCGGCGAGCTTGTTCAGTTCCGTCTGGAAATACTCTCCTTTCTTTCTTACCCCTTCCAGAAAACCGTCCGCCAGCATGATCTGCAGAGTAGCCACAGCAGCAGCCGACGCCACCGGATTGCCACCGAAAGTTGAAGCATGGGTCCCGGGGATAAAAGGTGCGGCAATCTTTGCACTGGTCAGCATAGCGCCGATTGGCAGACCGTTGGCGAGCGCCTTGGCCATAGTTAAGATATCCGGCTGAATTCCAAGCTGTTCATAGGCAAAGAGAGTCCCGGTCCTGCCCATACCGGTCTGAATTTCATCAAATATGAGCAACAAACCATGTTTGTCACAGAGCGCTTTAATTCCCTGGAGGTATTCTTTAGCCAGAGGCCGCACCCCACCCTCACCCTGCAAAGGTTCGCAGAGAATAGCGCAGGTTGAACTATCTATCATCTGTTCCAGAGCCTGCAAATCCCCAAATGGCGCGTGCAGAAAACCCTCTGGAAGCGGCTCGAATCCTTTGTGAAATTTCGGCTGCCCGGTTGCCGCAACGGTGGCAAGAGTCCGGCCATGGAACGAGCCCGACAGGCTGATGATCTTGTAGCGTCCCTCAGCTGAGTAAATACGGGCCAGCTTTATAGCAGCCTCATTGGCCTCGGCACCGCTGTTGCAGAGAAAGAGCTTCTCGCCGAAAGAATTATCAATGATCATCTCGGCCAGCTCGATCTGTGGCTCGGTGTAATAGAGGTTTGAGACATGCACCAGCTCAGCTGCCTGACGGCAGATGGCTTCGGTAATTTTCGGATGGCCATGCCCAAGACTGCAGACGGCAATGCCAGCCATAAAATCCAGGTATTCCTTACCGTCAGCATCGGTAAGCCGACAGCCGGAGCCCTTCACCATAGCAGCTGGGTACCTGGCGTAGGTGCCTATGAATACTTTGTCGCCCCTCTCTTTTAATTGTTTATTTCCATTCATAGTCAAAATATCTCCGTTCCCACGCCCTCTTTAGTAAACATCTCCAGCAGAATAGAGTTCTCTACCCGTCCATCAATAATATAGGTTTTGCCAACCCCACGTCGCAGGGCATCTTCACAACAGCGCACCTTCGGGATCATGCCGCCGGCAACAGTGCCATCGTCAATCAGCCCTTCCAGCTTGTGCCGCGGCAGTGTGGTAATAAGTTGGCCATTCTTGTCATTTACTCCGGGAACATCCGTCAAAAGCATCAGCTTTTCAGCAGACAAGGCTCCGGCTATGGCACCGGCAACCAGATCGGCATTGATATTAAAGGCCTGCCCGTCATCCCCGACACCCACAGGGGCAATCACCGGAATAAAATCTTTCAGGTTGAGGCTTTCAAGAACACCGGTATTTACCCTGGTAACCTGGCCGACCCGTCCCAGGTCTATAAGTTCCGGAGGTGCCTCCTGCAACAGGTCATCGCCTTTTTTACTGCTGACTTTGAGCTTTTCGGCACAAACCAGGTCACCGTCACGCCCGGAGAGCCCAACAGCCTTGCCGCCGCAGTGATTTATCAGGCCGACGATCTCCTTGTTCACCTTTCCCACCAGAACCATCTCCACCACATCCATGGTTTCCCCGTCGGTCACACGCATCCCCTGCACATAACTGGGTTTAATGCCCAGACGGTCGAGCAGCTTGTTGATCTGTGGGCCGCCGCCGTGTACGATAACGGGGTTAATGCCTATCTGCTTGAGCAGAATAACATTCAGGGCGAACTGTTTTTTCAGGTGTTCATCAACCATGGCATGACCGCCATATTTGATAACAATAGTTTTATGCCTGAATTCCTGCATATAGGGGAGGGCTTCGAGAAGCACTTTAGCCTTTTCTATACTCTCCTCAACGGTTCTTACCATAGCACCATTTACGATCCTTAGATCGATCCTTATATTATTCCATAAAATCGGTTAGCTAACCAACCGAACCAGCGTGCGATAATACATGGTGCTATTGTAATTGGTGATATAATGTAAGTAAAGCACTCTTTGTTTGGAGCCCGCATACCAAGAGCCCGTTGATTTACGGCCTTTCGGAGTCTGCGCTTACCTGCCCGATATCCTCGTTATGTGAAAAAAATAATCCTTGAAATATCAAACATATGTTTCCGATTATTTTTTTCACATGCCTTGATATCGAACGAAAATTCTTATAAATCAACAGACTCATACCATGACTTTACATTTTTAGACCTTTAAGCTACCATTGACTCGATACAGTTACAGGTCTGATTATCATTTAAACTGTGGAGAGTCCTGATGAAAGCCATCAATTTTTCTTCTATTATATTAAGTTTTTATTTCGCTTTTTGTCTTTTATTTATTGGCCCTTTGTCCATTTACGCTGAGGATGCCCCCATTCATATCGAAGCAAACCGCATGACCTCAACCGAGCGAACCAATTCGGTAGTTTTTATCGGAGACGTCGATGCCAAACAGGGGGACGTGAGAATCCGTTCCGATAAAATGACCGTTTATTACACCGAGGCAGATAAAGACAAGAATGCCGAGAAAAAAGCCTCCCAGCAAGTGGAGAAACTTGTTTGCATCGGTAATGTGGAAATTACCCGGGGAGAATGGCTGGGGACCTCAAAAAAAATGACCTACCTCTCTAAAGAGAGAAAGGTTATACTTACCGATAATGCCAAAGCGTGGCAGAACCAAAATATGGTCAGCGGAGACAAGATCATCTATTATCTGGATGAAGGTCGATCCGAAGTCATGGGTGGCAGGCCGGCAGCCACGGTTGGCGACACAAAAACAGGCGAGAAGAAACCTTCACGGGTAAACATGACAATTCGCCAGAAATAACCCCCCAACGGGGCCCTCTACCCCTGGTAAACGGGAAAGTAAGCCAGGACTCTTTTTAGTACCCCCTTGAGGGGTATAAGTGCCTTGGTGGTCATTTCAAGTTTCTAATTTCAATGCACTCTCCAGATTTCTTGTTTTTTACACCCCTCAAGGGGGTACTGAAAAGAGTGACAGGAAATCTGGAGTAAGGCACTAAAGTGCTCCTGCTTACAGGGACGGGCACAAAGATCACCATGTCGATACTTGAAACACGAAATATTGTCAAAAGCTATGGCGCCCGAACTGTGGTTGATGGCGTCAGCCTACAGGTGCAAACCGGTGCTGTAGTGGGCTTGCTTGGACCGAACGGTGCCGGCAAGACAACGACATTTTATTCCATTGCCGGCTTTATTCGCCCGGACAAAGGTGACATTATCTTTGGCGGTGAGGTGATAACCAATCTGCCCATCCACAAGAGGGCCCTGAGGGGCATCTCCTATCTGGCCCAGGAACCGTCGGTTTTCAAGAAATTGACGGTGGAGGAAAACGTCCGGATCATTCTTGAGCCTCTAGGTCTCTCGAAAAATGAGATTAAATACCGGATCGATGAATTAATGGCAGATCTCAACATAGAATATCTCAGAAATAACAAAGGTCACGCCCTGTCAGGTGGGGAGCGGCGAAGGGTGGAAATCATGCGCGCCCTGTCGACCAGGCCTAAATTCATTTTGCTTGACGAACCCTTCGCCGGTATCGATCCGCTGGCAGTCCACGATCTCCAAAAAATCATTTTTAAACTAAAAGAGAAGGGACTCGGAATTTTAATCTCAGACCACAATGTAAGAGAAACTTTACAGGTTTGTGACTTTGCATATATAATGAACACTGGACAAGTACTCACAAGCGGAGTCGCTGACGATATTATTGAGAGTGAAGTAGCTCGGAAAATGTATCTCGGTGAAAACTTTCACATGTAATGCTTTATGGCCCTAGAACTTAGACAACAGCTAAAGCTTTCTCAAAAACTGGTTATGACGCAACAACTGCGCCAAGCCATAAAGCTTTTGCAATTAAACAGGCTTGAACTCTCTGATGCCCTGCAGGCGGAAATTGAGCAGAATCCGGCACTTGAAGAAGATTTTTCACAGGCGGAGATTGTCGAAAACCCAATGTCACTTTCTTCAACCGTTGAAGATACCGGCCCTAAGGCAGAAGCTGATATAACTGAAAACGTCAAGGTTGACGACAATTTGGCCGACACCAACTGGGATGACTACGCCAACAATTTTGATTCCAATTTTTCCTTTTCCCACGAAACGCCTGCTGCCGATGCCCCATCCCAGTTTGAATTCATCTCTGAAAAACCCGGGTTGTTGGCCTATTTACAATGGCAGCTTGCCCATTGCGAACTCGACGAAAAAGAGTGGGAAATAGCCTGTTTTTTTATCGGCAACCTGAACAGATACGGTTTTCTCGAAGTAGATATCGCCACGGTTATTGAGGAAACCGGCTGTGAGCAGGACGATGCTGAATATATCCTGGAAGTGATTCAGGATCTGGATCCACCTGGAATCGCTGCAAGGGATGTCAGTGAGTCCCTTTTTCTTCAGCTTGAACGGTTGGGGAAAGCAAATTCTCTCGCCGCCGAAATAGTACGCGACCACCTCCCCCTTCTTGAGACCCGAAACTACAAGGCGCTTTCCCGGGCAACCGGGAGGAAAAGGCCTGAAATTGAAAGAGCCATTAATTACATTGTCGCCGAATTGACTCCCTTCCCCGGACTGTCTTATGCTACCGAAGAGACCAATTATGTCGTTCCCGATGTCTATGTCAGAAAAATTGAAGGTGAGTATTTTATCCGGCTCAATGACGATGACCTGCCTCAACTGAAACTCTCGTCGATGTACCAGGACCTGCTGAAAAATGATAAAACTCTAGAGAAAGAGTCGCGGAAGTATCTCAACGAAAAAATGAAAAATGCCGACTGGTTTATAAAATCTCTCTATCAGCGCCAACGAACCATTGTAAAAGTGATGGACTCCATCCTACGTTTCCAACATGACTTTTTCGAACGGGGAGCGCAATACCTCAAACCGCTCATCTTAAAAGATGTCGCCGATGATATCGAAATGCATGAGTCAACGGTTAGTCGGGTTACTTCCAATAAATATGTTCATACCCCCCAGGGGATTTACGAACTGAAGTACTTCTTTTCAACAGCCATTCCCCGGGAAGGCCAGGATGCCATGGCCTCTGAGTCGATCAAGACCATTATCAGGAAGATGATTCAAGAGGAAGATAAAGCACGTCCTCTCAGTGACAATTCGATCTCTGAAAAACTTACTGAACGCAATATCAAACTTGCCCGACGAACGGTTGCCAAAGATCGGGAACAGCTCAAAATTCTCCCCGTCAAGCACCGGCGCCATGCCAAGTAGCCTCCGATGAGTGTTCTTGAGCGGGTGTTCTATTTCCACCGGGAAATTCTCAAAGGTAACTATCCCAATTCCAGGACACTCGCCGATCATTTCGAGATGTCCACTGCAACATCAAAGCGCGACATCACATATCTCCGTGACAGACTCTGTGCCCCGCTGACCTTCGACTCGAAGAAAAACGGCTTTTGCTATCAGGAAGGCTTTCATCTCCCCTTCGAGGAAAGCCCCCGCATCATTTTCCTGCTGGCTATGCTCAGTAAGCTGGCCGATGAAGCCGGCCTTGGTGACTTGCAAGAAGTCAGGCAGCTGGAACAACGGCTGTCTGTTATGATTTCCCCCGATTACGGAACAGTTATCGATTCTCTCCATTGCCTGTGGATTGAAATCGAATCGATTGATCATCAAATTTTTGAAATCATCATCGAAGCCGTTGTTAAAAAACAGCTGCTCATACTGCAATACAGATCCATTGGGGGAGAGTCAAGTACCCGAACAGCGGCCCCACTACAAATCATCAATTACCAAGGTCGCTGGTA
>WTAT01000240.1 GCA_013139415.1 Desulforhopalus sp. | reverse complement strand
TATCTACAAAACTACTCCTTTCCTGGTAACGTCCGTGAATTGAAGAATATTATAGAAAATGGAGTGGCCCTCAGTGAGGAAACCACACTGGATACATTTCTTCTTGCCAGTATAGAAAAAAGCAAATCCCCCCAACCTCCTGCTTACAATCTACAAGCATCTTCCCAGCACAAAGATTTATCCGCAACTCTTAATGAAGTTGAAAAACAACTCCTTCTTGAAGCCAGACAACATTGTGATACTACCCGACAGATGTCGGTCTACCTTAATATCTGCCAATCTTCTGTGGTAAGAAAATTGAAAAAACATGGTCTGTAGTTGTTGTACACAAAAACAGAGTGATATTATGACCATAGCTTTGTCGGTTCAACCATGAACCGACAAAGCTTGAGAATTCAAGGCTAGATCTTTTTAATGGAATAGGTACCCAACCTGGTAACTTCCGCCTCGTATCCCGGATGAAGGGCAATCGTCGTGGTATCCTCTTCGATCACCGCCGGTCCAGAGATTTTGTTGCCGTAAGCAAGCCCGTCGCCGTTATAGATGGAGGTATCGACCATTCCACCCGCTTCTCTGAAGTATGTTTTTCTGACGCCCCTCAGCGCCCTTGCATCCACGGCTGCACCAGCCTTGACGTCGACGATTTTTAGTTCTGCAGAAATTTTCTTTCTCTTTCCTACCGCCTCTATCCTCCAGAAGATACACTCCACATACGCATCATCCTCTTTCACGGCAAAGATCCTGTCGTGCTCCTCATGGAATCGGTTTACCAACTTCTTCAGTCCCGTTTCATCAATTGTCCAGTCCTTGTTTAGAAAACCGTCGATCCGGATGGGGATCTCCCAGACCTGGTAAGGATATCTTCCTTCCAGATAAAATCGATAATCCCTTGAATCCTCATCAATATTGTTCCTATCAAAGAAATCTTTGCCCGCTTGGGCCAACTCTTGCAAAATGGCGTTGACTTTCTCAAAATCAAACTCCCTTGTTTCTGTGTAATAACTCCGGCTGTGCTCAGACACAACGTTTGAAAAAATACCGCCAGATGCACTGAGACCTCCGGCCGTCTTGGGGATCAGGATCTTTTTCATGTCCAGCCCTTCTGCCAGAGGAATGGTATGCACTCCGCAGGCGCCGCCGCCGGAAACCATCACGTAATCCCTGGGGTCAATCCCCTGCCAGATGGTAATCTCCTTGATGGCGGCCACCATGTTGGCATTGATGGTCGTCCAGATCGTAAAAGCCGCCTCTTCCACGCTCAGGCCCATCGGGCGGGCAACATGTTCTTGGATGGCTCTTGCGGCAAGGTCTATATTTAAGGTCATTCTTCCTGCATTGAAATTGTCGGGATTGATGTAACCAAGAATAAGGTTGGCGTCCGTAACCGTCGGCTTTGTGCCCCCCCATCCGTAACACACCGGCCCAGGATTCGAGCCGGCGCTTTCGGGACCCACTCGGCACATGCCGCCGGAGTCGACCCATGCGAGACTTCCACCGCCGGCACCGATACTGTTGACATTAACACGTGAAATTCCTGGTATCTCCCATCCAATCTTTGCCTCTCTGGAGACGGAGATCTCTCCATTAAGGACACAGCTGACGTCAAAGGATGTTCCGCCCATATCCAGCACTACGACATTATCATCGTTTAGGTCATCCAAGGCCACTTTGCGGCCGACGATGGGGGCCATTGCAGGACCGGAATCAATGGAATATAAGGGGCGGGCGGAGATTTCAGCGGCACTGGAGACGCCGCCGCTGGAATTGAGCATCCCCACTTCCCCTTTGAACCCGAGCCCCCTCATGCGCTCATTGAGTTCCAGGGTATAGGTGGAAATGATTCTTTTCAATGAGGCATCCATGGCAGTGGAGACCCAGCGACGGTACTCACGGAGACAGGGGTTGACCACAGAGCTCAGAACCACTTGACATTCAGGCCATTCCTCTTTTACGATCTCTGCGACCCGCTGTTCATGAACCGGATTTACAATGGACCAGAGGAAACAGACGGCGATGGCCTTGACGTCCCATTTTTTGAATTGCCTGACTGCTATTCTAACCTCTTCCTCATTGAGAGGAGTTGCCACACCACCCTCTGCATCGATCCTCTCCTCCACCGCTATTGTCAGGTAGCGGGGGATATAAGGTTCCGGATAATCGATCTGGAAATCAAAGGGGTCCTTGACAGGACCTTCTCTCCAGAGCAACACATCCCGATGGCCCTGGGTGACGATCATTCCAACCTTGTCCACTTTGCCTTCGAGAACGGCGTTGGTCGCAATGGTTGATCCATGGATAAGCGTGCCGCACTCCACCAGGCTGCATGAATTTAGGAATTGATCCATGGGTTGATTCCAAAAAGATGCGGCCTGACCCAAAGCCCCTATCATCCCTTCAGCATAATCATCATGTGTTGTGGGCGATTTAAAGACCTTCATAAGGCCTTTCTCATCAATGACCGCCGCGTCGGTAAAGGTTCCTCCGATATCCGTGCAGACATATTTACTCATGCCAGTGCCTCCTCTTTGTCTGTTTCGACTTTGGTTCTCTCGGCTCTACGTCTCTCCCTGAGCTGCTCGGTGGCCTCTACATCACAGGCAAACAATTCAGGGGTTGTATCCAGAACTACGCCATAGACTTTCCTGGCATATTCCACAGAGATCCATCCTTCCCTTGCCCGG
This sequence comes from Desulforhopalus sp., assembly GCA_013139415.1. Lineage (GTDB taxonomy): Bacteria > Desulfobacterota > Desulfobulbia > Desulfobulbales > Desulfocapsaceae > Desulforhopalus_A. The sequence continues at coordinate 11,621 of WTAT01000240.1, read as the reverse complement.
TGGCGGACAAGCTCCGGATCACGATCCAGCGGGTCTCCATAACCTCCGCCACTGGAGCTGTGGGAGACAATGGCGTCGCCCAATTTTATCTCGGGGTTGGCAAAAGGCGGCAGCTTTGTTTTTGAATCGAGACCTTCGGCAATGGTGTATTGCCAGGCTCCGGACTTATGTCCCAACATCCCCCCATTGCTGCCCTTGGGAAGATTGTCCTGACCATCGCAGGAATAGGCAGACATCATGGGATGTTCCCTGGGCGCCATAATAAACTGGCAGGCTGGCGCCGAATCCCATTGTCCTGCTCCAAGACCGTCCTGGATTACCTCCTCATCCCTGACCATAACCGGATAACGTTGTTCCAGAATTTCCGTGCTGGTCCAGTACAAGCCACCGCCGGTGCAGGGATACTGGTAGGTCACCCATCCGTCATGACCCGCGGCAGCCGGACCGCCCGTCATCCCGCAGAACAGCTGGTTTACATAAGGTTCATCATTGCGCCTCCAGTCCTTGCCGGAGATCACCGATACGGCCGGGCACTGCACGGCACCGCCTTCGGCAAGCCCTCGGACATCAAGCTGTGGGATTTGATTGAAAAGACACTGCACTCCGGAAATAAGCCTGTCCGCAACGTTTGTTGTGGCAAGCGACGAGGAGTAAGGATATTTGGCCTTGCCAACAACACAGCCCTCCCGGGTCAGCACCTGTATGCGCGACATGGCACCGTTGTTGTGGGGCATATCAACGGGCATGCGGTTCAGGAATCCTGTACGGGCGCTGGCAACGGCGGTGGCTTCGCACAGATTGAGGCCACAAAGCTGGGAGTCTTCATTGTCTCTCAGGTCTATGGTCACATACCCTTCATCGGAGTTGACGGTGGCGATGATATGGATATCAATCTGGGGGAGCAAATCAGGGATACGGTCGTGGCTGATACGGTAATCCCAGGTCCCTGAAGGCAGTTTCTTTATTTCCTCAACCATTCTTTTTTTGCCGTATTCCTGATAGGAATTACAAAATTCTTTAATTACGTCATTGCCATACTCCTTGCACATGGCGACCAGACGCCTCTCGCCGATTCTTGCTGAACCTACACCTGCCAGATAATCACCGTACCACTGCTCCGGAACCCGTATTCTCATCATGGCTACCCTGATCAGGTCATGAACATCTTTGTACTCTTTCTGAATTTTGACACAGGGCCAGTCAATAGCACCTTCCTCAAAGAGATCCAATGCGGTCGGGTGATAGGTGCTGGGGATACTGTTTCCGCAGTCAGCCTGGTGCCCCTTTGCAGCCGACCAAAACATCAGTTCTCCCTCATTGAACACGGGAGCGATATAGGTATAATCAGCATGATGGGTATTGCCCGTATAGGGGGAGTTATTCAGGAAGAGATCTCCTTCCTTGATGCCATCCGGGTGATCGAAGGCCGGTTTGACTGTCAGGCCCATGTTTGCAACGTGAACAGGTATACAGGGGGGCAGGGATATAACATTGGCATTTCTGTCACAAATAGCTGTGGATAAATCCCTGCAGATACTCATCAGGAGAGATCGCGAACTTCTGACCATCGTATTTGTCATTTCGATACCGATACTGAACATGCGGCTTGATAAAACCGACATCAGGTAGGGATCTGTGGTTATCCCATTTCCCCAATTCTTGTCTACAAATTTTTCATCACTCATGCGGTCACTCCTTTTTTCATTAAGGGAACACAAGGACTACGTCCTTTATCCATTTGACGGCTCTGTCTTCTGAGCAGCCAAACAAAATTGGTTATTTAAAGAAAAATCATTAAAAGCGGGTGCGGTTACACAGTAAAAATGTGTAAATTGCTTTTGACTGGAGATGAAGGATGTCGACAGACTTTTACTCTCAGCAACGAACATAACATAAAGGAAATGACGAACAAGGATGAAAAAGTGGGTATATAGGCAAGGGCTGTGTCTATGGTGGTACGTGCAGAGATTTGCAAAATTATTGATAGGACGTCATCTGACCAGGCTGGTCTGGCCTACTATTAAATAGAACGGAAGTATGATATTAGATTTGTTTTTTTCCCGTTGAGGCCCAGTTTTTTTCTGATATTTCTTCTATGGGTTTTAACTGTTTTTGTTGATATGTACATAAGATCCGATATTTGTTTGGTGGATTTCCCATGCCTTATAAAATCTGACACCCTGATCTCTGTCGGGGTAAGATTTTGATGCAACGAATTTAATTTCCTTGAAATCGGCGAAGCAATATTACTCAGATTCGATCGGAGTATGTCAATATAGATTCCCTGACCATCGCCGGGGCACGTGTTTTCAATAGTATCCAGATAGGGAATGACGATTTCATTGATATTTGATTTCACATTTTTCTCGATTTTGTCCGTGTTTTTTATGATTTTGTTTAACGCGTTATTAAGTTTCTCAATCTCATGGGATTGTTTTTTAGCTTTTCTAGCGTTTTTTCTCAGCAGCAGTTCCTGATATATGAGCTCGCCGGTTTTTTCTTTAACCTGCCTTGTAAGATTGTGGTTGTGGAGATGGAGCGCCTGTTCCATCTCTTTGCGCTTTGAAATATCAATTTTGGTGCCGATGGCACGGGTGGGATACCCGTTTGGGTCCCTTGCCGTTATTTTTCCAGTATCAAGCACCCATATCCAATCTCCGTTTTTATTTAATAACCGGTGTTCGTCCTGATAACTATCCGATTGTCCTTTGAGGTGAAGGCGGAGAGATTCAATTACACGGAAATTGTCTTCAGGGTGGAGCATTTTTTCCCAGGTAACAATATGTTTTTTTATTTCATGGGGGTGATAATTCAACATGGTTGCCCATTTGTCATTAATCAGAAGCTCTCCAGAGGCAATGTTCCAGTCCCACAAAGCTGAGTCAGTGACATGGAGCGCCAGTTCAAGTCGTTCGTGTTTTTCCCGAAGTGCCGAAATCACCAAGCTTTTTTCACTGATCTCCTCAACATACACAAGAAGAAGATTTGTCTTTAATAGGGTGTAACTGAATCGAAAACAGCTGTACTGATCCGAATCATTATGCTTATAAGCTAATTCCCTGGCAAATGAGGCATTCTCTGAAAAGCACCGGGAAATATCGGAGAGTATCTCTGGTTTGTCCGTAAAAAAATCTATCGCGGGTTCCATGTCGGAGAGACAGGAAGACGTTTTGTTCAAGGTTATGAGGCTGACCGCGGCCATACTACAATCAGCCAAAGCAATGTTCCCGCCAATCTTCTTAAAGAGAAAGGCAGGGGTGGGGGAAGAGAAAAACATTTTCCTGAAAAGCTCTTCACTGCCTATTGATATAGAAAACAATTTTTCTGACTGGACAATCGCATTGTTTCTATTTTCCGGATCTGCTTGTAAGGTGGTATCCACGTTCTTCTTAAACATAATAAACCTTTATCTGTTTAATAAGGACCTTGTCTGTTACCTACATACCATTTAAGTGCGAACATAGTAGACCAGATATAAACATATCTCTTGTCAAATAACTGATACAACAAAAATATCGACAAATAAAATACTTGTCAACTGTGGGGTTTAATGTTCAACAAATAGCCCTTACCATCTGGCACAACCTCTCGGGAAGGCTGGGAGATCGCTGCAATAAACTACAAAGACGCAAACTTCTGAAAATTACGCCTGTTTCCTCCATGGGGTATTCTTTGAGCGATAAATTATCGTTCCGGTCCCCCCCGACATAGCTCAGTTTGGCAAGCGAGAAAAGGTGTCACGAATGATTTACTGAGCTATATTATCAATACCCGTTGCGTCACCTGCCTGAATACACACCTTGTTATGGCCACTGAACCTGGAATTGTGCGGCCAGGTAAGGATCAAGTGCGAAACAACGTATTCCGGGAAGATCTATTGAACCTGAATTAATATTATATAAACATGATAGGTCTACCCACATAAGTTCCAAGACTGTAACACGTCTGCAAGACTACCCGACAAATGTACATCTATCTTAACACCAGCCAATCTTCCGTGGTAAGAAAGTTAAAAAAACATGGTCTGTAGTCGCTGAATCTAAGAAGTACCTTATATCCTTATATGTGGACCTTTCAGAAACTCTGATTCTATAATGAATCAACTTCTACTTTTTTCAAAATCAAATCATTGTCAGCCTCCGACCAGAGACCGACTACACAGAATCAGCACTTCTGCTCTATCAACATATATTGCTGTAATAATAACATTTTAAAACATACATTATCATTTCCGACAATACACCTATCCCCTCCCCCACATTCTGATGCAACACAGCATCAATATATTATTATGTGAAATTAACGACATACACTTGACTTGATGCACTACAGCATCAGGACATAGCCTACCCCAACGACCAGACACACCTATCACCCTGTTTTATCTGCAGTTATTAAATCCATCACATTCTGGTATCCTTTTTGCTGTCAGACATATAGCAATACAACCAGTGTCTTTAAAATTAAACAAGGGATAAAAAATGAAAAATTCACAAACAAATGTTGCTCTCCACGAGCGCCGCAATAAGGTTATCGCAAAAGGTTTCGGCAGTGCCACAGACAAATATGTAGCCCACGCCAAAGGGGCCGTGATTACCGATGTCGAAGGTCAGGAATTTCTCGATTTTGCAGGTGGTATTGCTGTGATGAACGTAGGCCACTCCCACCCTAAGGTGGTTCAGGCTTTAAAGGATCAGGCAGAAAAACTTACTCACACCTGTTTTATGGTTGCTCCCTATGAAGCACCGGTAAAACTTGCAGAAAAGTTGTGTGACGCCACCCCCGGGGATTCAAAAAAAGCCGTCATGTTTGTAAATAGTGGCGCTGAAGCTGTGGAAAATGCAATAAAAATTGCACGATATTACACCCAGAAAACTGCTGTAATTGCCTTTGACAGTGCTTTTCATGGCCGTACTTTAATGGGTATGTCACTCACCTCTAAGATCAAGCCCTACAAACACGGCTTCGGTCCGTTTGCTCCTGAAGTTTATCGTATGCCCTACGCAAACTGTTACCGCTGCCCCTTCGGCAAAGAGCATCCAAGTTGCGATCTTGCCTGTGCTGATCACTTGAATGATTTCTTTACTAACTATGTTGGTGCTGAGGAGACAGCTGCAATCATCATTGAACCAGTTCAGGGTGAAGGTGGTTTTATTGCCCCTCCCAAAGAGTACTTCCAGAAGTTGAAAGCTCTCTGTGAGAAAAACTCAATTCTCATGATTGCTGACGAAATTCAGACCGGGATGGGTAGAACGGGCTATATGTTTGCCATGGACTATTACGGAGTTGAGGCAGATATCACCACTGTTGCCAAGAGCCTCGGTGCTGGAATGCCTATCAGCGCTGTGGTAGGGAAAAAAGAAATAATGGATTCCGTACACCCAGGCGGAATTGGTGGAACCTATAGTGCAAACCCGATGTGCTGTGAAGCAGCGCTGGCTGTTTTTGATATCTTTGAGTCAGAAGATCTTCTCACTAAAGCGAAAAAATTAGGAGAGCAGCTTCATTCTACTCTTAAGGGATTCCAGGAGAAACATGCACTCATCGGTGACGTCCGAGGATTGGGACCGATGATTGCTATGGAATTTGTTACCGACAGAGATAAAAAGACTCCTGCACCTGAGAAGGCACAACAGCTTGTCAAATTTTGTCTTGAGAGAAATCTTATCATTTTAGCCTGTGGTACCTACGGAAACGTTATCCGGCTGTTAATGCCCCTGGTCATTACTGACGAACAATTGGCCAAAGGCATGGAAATTATTGACAACGGGTTGACTGCTATTAGCTAGCCTCCCGCTTTACTGCAGAGGTACTAAAGGAGGCTGTCGCACTGAGCGGCATTGATTCCCATAACATATTGTTACCATCAAACAAGTCCCACACAACAGGATCCGCGACAATCGTGCTGTGTGGGGTTATATCAATGTGTTATAGGTTTCAGTTGTCGTCAGTCCGACAGACTCCTTAAAAGTTGTTGTTCCTACTGAGTGGAAGGTATTAGAAGACAAAATGTCAACTCGCTCACAGTCTGCCAACGAAGTACAGTTTGTGTGCCGAAAACAAGGAACAGGATTGTTTTCCGGGGACTGACAGGGACAAACAAAACTAACTGATCGTTCAGTTCATTGTGTTTGTCAAAATTTTTACGACCATTGAGGTAACATATGTTTGGATACTATAACCGGATTTTAACAATCAATCTCACTGACGAGTCATCAACAATAGAACCGATCGGTGACCAGGTTCTTACTGAATGTTTCGGCGGTAAGGGATTGGCAACACATCTGCTTCTGGAGCGTAATCAGCCTGGTGTCGACCCACTCTCACCTGACAATCATCTCATTTTTGCAACTGGTTCTTTTTGCGGGGGACGTCTTTGGGGAGGTAGCCGATATGGAGTATATACCAAATCCCCTCTGACCGGTTTTTATGCTGAATCCTACTCCGGTGGCAAAGTTCCTGAAGCAATCGACTCTACCGGCTTTGACGCAATCGTTCTATGCGGCAAGTCCAAGCAACCAACTGTTCTTACCATCACCCCTGAAGGTGCTGAGTTCCATGGTGCAGGAGACTTGTGGGGCACCGATTCCATTCAGGCCGAAGAAGAGGCTGTTCAGCGATTTGCACCGAACAACGATGGCTATCGAAAACCCGGTGCAGTCAGCATCGGCCCTGCCGGGGAGAACATGGTGAAATTCGCCCTTATTGCCAACGATAAATGGCGTTGTGCCGGAAGGACTGGGGCAGGTGCTGTAATGGGCTCCAAACTGGTGAAGGCCATTGTTTTTCAGGGAGACCAAAAACGGCAATATGCAGATCCTGACGGGGTTGCCCAGTATGCCAAGGAATTTGCCGGTAAAAACAGTCAAGGCCCGGGAGCAAAGGCATATAAGGCCATGGGCACGACAATGATGGTTTCTTTGATGAATAGTGTCGAGGCCTTTCCAACAAAATATTGGAGTGAAGGGTCCTGCGAACACTGGGAGAAGATAAGCGGCGAGCGGTTCCATGAAGAGCATGAGGTAAAACCCCATGCATGTGCAAAGTGTTTTATGGCCTGCGGCCGAATGGCCAAAATTAAAACAGGACGCCATAAAGGTCTCAAACTCGAAGGCCCGGAGTACGAGACAATATACTCTTTTGGCGGACTCTGCATGGTCGATGACATGGCGGAAATCGCCCATCTCAACGATATCTGTGACAGACTGGGAATGGACACCATTACCGCCGGCAATCTCTGTGGTCTGGCGATTGAAGCCAAAGCCCGGGGAAAGATTGATTTTGACATCGAGTATGGCAACGTTGACCAGATTGCCAGCCTCGTCCAGATGATGTCTGCCCGCGACGGTATCGGTGATCTCCTGGCAAATGGCATCATACCAGCCTCCCAGGCCTGGGGACTGGAAGACATCGCTGTGCATGTAAAAGGGATGGAGCCTGCAGGGTATGACCCCCGGGCCTTAAAAGGAATGGGGCTTACCTTTGGTACCTCCCCCCGGGGAGCATGTCACCTGAGAACCACCTTTTACAAACCGGAACTCTCAGGCCTAATTCCACCGGAACAAATTGAAGACAAGGCTGAGATGCTCATTCAGTATGAAGACCGCCTTAATATTTTTGATACCCTGGTACTCTGTCGTTTTTATCGCGATATGTATACCTGGGAGGAACTCGAAGCCGCACTAACTGCAGTTAACGGCCAATCAAACACACAAAGTGACCTGCAAAAAGTTGCCAGAAATATAGTCAACATGACCCGAACCTTTAACCTGAGAGAAGGCTTAACGGCCGAGGACGACCGATTACCAAAACGTCTCCACAAAGAGTCACTGGCTTCAGGCAAATCACTTACTTCAGAAGAAATGGAATACATGTTGAAGGATTATTACCGGCTGAGAGAATGGGATGAAGCTGGAATCCCGAAAGATTAAGCTGTCATAAGTTAGCTGCATTGAACCAATCACCCTGTTCTTTTGAAACAGGGTGATTGGAAAAACAACGAGTATTTTTACTCTAACACCCCACAAGGGTATAAGTGCCTTATGCAGATTATTTTTCTTGTTTTTTATACCCCTCAAGGGGGTACTAAAAAGAGTGAACGAAAATAATCTGTAAGGCACTAACAGGAGAGTACCATGGAAGATGTAGCAAGGACCCCCGGCTTTGTAACCCAGGGAGCCGATATTATAAATAGAGCCCACAATGAAGGCCTTGATTCCCGGCTCCTTTATGAAGCTGTTATTGATCTGTCATCAAAGGGCCTGATTACAGCCAACTGCATTAATATGGCGGCCGGTATTCTCCTGGAAGATCTCGGTCTCCCTCAATATTTTTTCCAGCACATCCAGAAAGACTCGCTGGTGAACTTGCTGCAATCGATTGCCACCAGTATTGAGATAATTGACGGTAAGGTTTTTCTGTACGATCGGGTGGCCCATATCGATTTTGACCTTACCCAGGAGAGTAATGTTCATTGGGTCAGGATCGCCACCGAAGAAACCCGTGATAATATGGAGGCCGTGCTGGCAAAGGATATTTCAGGCCACCGACGCGACTATTATTACAGCCCGGAGAGTAACTATTACACTTACATCATCCATCCGGAAACGGTTGCTGATTTTGACAGCAAGGCGTTCGAACATTCAAAATTTCTCTTTTCTCTCACAGGAAATTACGAAGAAATGCCCGAACCAACCAGAAAAAGATATGAAAGATTTCTGGTTAAATGTGAAAAATCGGTGACGCCACTCATAGAAATCTTCAATCTGCCGGAGACCGGCGAAACGCGGTTGATGTTCAACAGCGACTTTGAGACGCCACAGCTTCCCCTCTTAAGAAAGTTGCTTGAAGATCACGGTCTGACACTGTTGCGAGCATATTGGGAGCCCTATCTGGTGAATTCCGCCACCCCTTCTTCTGTTTTTGCACTCTATACCCAGGGTGAAGTCACTCGAAAACAGGAGGATGCACTGCTTGCTGATCTCCGCTCCTTTCTGGCATTTTCAATAAACAAGGCAACAGATTTGTATGTGCAGGGAGAGCTTTCTTTTAGTGAGATGCTCTTTGCCGGCAATGCCATCGACTTTGCCCATATGTTTATTTTTAAAGAAAGTGATAATGCAACCGATCGAGAGATACTCGAAAGCCTTACCAACAAGGACCATCAGGATGCATTTGCTAAACGGTTGCAGAACTCAAATAAATCAATCTATGGGGCAGCATTAATTGAAGAGATTGCCAGTACGAACAGCGATCTTTTTAAGTTTTTATTTGAAATTTTTGAAAAGAAATATAATCCTAATTCATTGATAAAAATAACCAATGAACAGGTGCAGGAGAAGTGGCAGGAGTTTGATAAAATAATTTCTTCGCGCTTTATTGACTGCAGCCTGGGCTACGACATCTTTAAGTTCATGTTTAAAATTGTCACCGCCACCTTGAAAACCAACTTCTACAAAGACGAAAAACGTTCATTCTCCTTCCGTTTCGATAGCTCTATTCTCGATCCACTGGTCTTCACTCAAAATGTTTATGGCGTTTTTTATGTCAATGGCCATTACGCTTGTGGAACACACCTCCGTGCAGATGATATCGCCAGGGGTGGTCTGCGAATGCTTCGGGTCTCCAAATCCAACCATGAAGCCGAACTCGATAATGCGGTGCTGCTCAATTATGCCCTCGGACCAAAAGCGCAGAGGCTCAAGCATAAAGACATCTGTGAGAGTGGTTCCAAAGGAGTAGTTGTTCCCCATCCGCAATATGCCTGTTATTCGATGGAGGCGCTCTCTGATTATACCGAGGGTATGATGGACCTCATGCTTCTTGATGACTCCATTATCGATTATTACGGCAAACCTGAACTGCTCTTCTTTGGGCCGGACGAAGGCACCGCTCCGCTGATGGACGCTGTTTCTTTGCGGGCAAAAGAACGGGGCTATAAGTACTGGCGAACTATTACCACAGGAAAGAGCTTTGGTATCCCCCATGACACCTACGGTATGCTCGATTCCGGTGAACTCTTTGGTCTCAATGACCGGGGAGCAGAGGGGGTCGATCTGCAGATCGATGGCACCTCGGTCCTTGTTACCGATAATATGGATGAGATCTACGAAAAGATCGGTGGCAAAATTGAGTCGAGCGGCATGACAACTACCTGCGTGATGAGTGCGTTTCGAACACTGATCTCTCATTATAAGTCTGGAGAAGAGCAGCTGAACCTCATGATCACCGGGGGGCCGGACGGGGACCTCGGCGCCAACGAAATACAATGCTATAAGGGTAACATTTGCCTGGTGATCGATGGGGGATCAATTCTCTTTGACCCCGCAGGCCTTAATAAAAAAGAATTGATGAAGATTGCCTTCAAGAGAAACTCTTCACCCCGGCAAAATTCCTTGAGTTTCCCCTTGGATAAACTGAGTAAAGATGGGTTTATGGTACCACTTTCAGCAAAAGACATAACTTTGCCCGACGGTACATTTGTGGAAGATGGCGCGCTTTTTCACCGAACCTTTCTCGCTAACCCAGAAAACAGAAAGTTTATCAGCCAGGCGAAGATAGAAGCCTTTATCCCCTGCGGAGGGTTCAAGGATACTATCAACCAGGGAAATGTCAGACAATTTCTCGAAAATTTCCAGGAGCTGAAATTTATTGTCGAAGGAGCAAATGTCTTCTTTGATGATGTAGCCAGGCGCTATATTGCTACCGGGACCGAAATAAAGCACATCAAGGACTCAACCGCTAACAAAGGCGGCGTTTTCAGCAGTTCTATCGCCGAAGTGCTCACCGGCTTCCTGTTTCAGGATCAGTATGAAGAGAAACTGTTAAATGATCCTGAGACCAGATGTGAACTGATCAAGGATATCATCCATCTGGTAGACCATTATTCACAGCTGGAGACTGATCTACTGCTCAATATCTACGATGCAGATCCATCTGTACCCCTGTTTGATCTTTCCGAGAGAACCAGTGAACAGATTTTTGCCCTGCAGGACACCCTGGTTGGGCGTCTCGACGAAATCCTGGCAGATCAGGAACTTGTCTGGCTTGTAATGGAACATTACATACCTTCAGTGCTAATCAGCAAACTCGGCCGAGATGCTATCATGGCTATTTTCAATTCTCCGGAATTACAGGCATACCGTGACGCCATTGTAGCCAAAAAACTTGCTTCCATGGCATTTTATCGCTTTGGACAGAAGTGGGAGAGTTATCTCAAAAAGCTCAATAAAGACTTCCCTGCATCTTTATATAAAGCATTGCAATAGTAAGAGAAAAACCACAACGGTTCAGTCTTCGGGCAGAGCCGTTGTGGATTGCTGACAACAGGTGAAGTATCGGTTGTAGTTCCTTAGTGCAAAAATTTTTTCTTGTTTCTTCAACATGTCAGGATAACCATGTCAATACTCACAAAAAAACAACAGGTCCTTGAAGTCTTGGTAGAAAATTTAAGTAATCCCCAACCTCAGGTAGTTCATTCTGAATTGATCGCGGATAAGCTGAAAATGAGCATAAAGGATACATGCCAGCTTCTTAAGATAATGCATGAAATGGGTATAGTTGTCAGCGACCTGGAGGGTCAACACTCACTGATTACCAGGGAAGGACTAAACAGCCTGGCG
>WTAT01000560.1 GCA_013139415.1 Desulforhopalus sp. | reverse complement strand
GATCCCGACGATATTGACAAACCCCGATAAACGGGAAGTAAGTCGGGACTCTTTTCAGTGCCCCCTTGAGGGGTATAAGTGCCTTGGTAGTATTTTCAAGTTATCAGTTTTAGCAATACTCTTCATTTTCTTGGTTTTTATACCCCTCAGGGGGGTATTGAACTGAATGACAGACTTTCAAGAGTAAGGCACTAAATTAATATGTAGCTCCCCTGAAGAAAGTCAGGTAATCAACGGTAAAAGCAGCACTTGATATGTCATACCTCTTCACTTCAAAGGACGGAACGGTATTGATACGCCTCCACGTACAGCCGAAGGCTTCCAAAAGCAGAATTGTTGGCCTCCACGATGGGTGTCTGAAAATATCAGTGGCTGCTCCGCCGGTCGAAGGCAAAGCCAATAAAGCAGTGGTGAAGTTTCTGGCAGACATTCTTGGTGTTCCGGTTCGGGATGTGAATGTGAAATCGGGAGTCCAGTCCAGGAGAAAACTGGTTGTTGTGAAAGCTCTGGATGCCTCCGAAATACGTAATATAGTTGAAAAGATACTCTAGTAAGTTCATGATCGGTTCGACATCATTCGACTCAAGCGGGAGGATAAAAGAATATTTATGAAACGTTATGTGATCGGCAATTGGAAATGCCATAAATCGAGTGATGACGGACGTCGGTGGCTCGATAAGTTTGCCGCGCTGTACAGGCCACACCGGGAGGTGCAGGTCATAGTGGCACCCTCGATGGTAAGCCTGGAGGCTATTGCGATACATCTGGAAGGGTTAAACCTTGAAAATGTGTCTCTGGCAGCTCAGGATGTTTCACCGTTTCCCAAAGGGAGCTATACCGGCGCTGTTGCGGCTGATATGGTCACAAAAATGGCAGGCTACGCAATTATCGGCCATTCCGAGCGTCGTCGGTATTTTCATGAAACCAGCCAGGATGTGCTGAATAAGGTGACCGAGGCAGCAGACAGTGGTCTAACGCCCATTGTCTGCGTTGACAGTTACAATACGCTTGCCCAACTTGGTGGGCTTGCTGATATTGAATGTAAACAAATACTGATCGCCTATACCCCTGTTGATGCACTGAATTTTAATATCTCTGAATCACCCGCAAAGGTAGTAGAGGCGGTGGAGCATATCCGGCAAAAATTCCCTGCATTTCCGGTTGTCTATGGCGGAGCTCTTCTTCCTGGAATTGCAAAGGATTACCTGCAACTCTCCTTACTGTCAGGCGTTTTTGTTGGGGCGTCCAGCCTGGAACCGGAACCATTCGCTGATATCTGCAGCCAGGCGGCCTTAGCTTGATTTTCTTTACAGATAAGCTCTGGCAGTCACCCTTTCTATTTTCTCGGCAGCAGGTAGGAAATGATGAAGCCGGTTGTGTTGATCCCGGCCAGGATCAGGCCTATGATGCCGAGAGTGCCGATAAATCCCGGTTCCTTTGCCATGCGGTCCGCCAGGATCAGGATGGAGGAGCCGACAATAAGAGCTGCAATAATCATGGCAATTCCCATTATCCGGCTTGAAGTATCGATCCGTTCCGAGAGGTGTTCAATGCGCTTGAGCTCAAGATTAAGGGTGAAACGGCTGTGCCTGGCGTGATCGAGAAACCGCTGGAGATCTACCGGCAGATCTTCGAGTAATTCCAGTGAACTGGTTAAGGTTTTATACATACGATCCTTTATGGCCCGCATGCTGTATCTATCTTGGACGATTTCCTGGATTTGTGGCTCCACGTGGGAAAGGACATCAAAGGTGGGATCAAAATGTTCCGCGACGCCTTCAATAGTGGTTAATGCCTTGGTGAGTAACATCAGATCTCCGGGACACTGGATATGGCTTCGCTGCAGCATGCCAAAAAAATCGGAGAGCAGGCTGGTAATGTTCAGGTGTCGCAAATCGGTGTTTTGAAACTGGCCAGTGAGGTGCCGCAGTTCAAGGCGGAAATCACGGTTGTCTGTGACAGCGGGATCAACATCGGTGAGTTCGATGACCACTCGGCAGAGTCGGTCAACATCTCCCTTTACAATCCCAGCCACAAGATTGATGAGTTGGTCGGTTGTCTTTTTGTCAAGTTGCCCGGTCATTCCACAGTCGATAAAACAGAGTTTCCCCCCAGGCAGGAGGAAGATATTGCCAGGGTGGGGGTCTGCATGAAAAAATCCAAAGCGAAGACATTGCTTGAATACCGCATCGGTTCCGTTGGCAACAATGTTTTTGCGTACATTTTCACTTAAGCTTTCCGGGCTGACTGTTGAGAGCAGCCTGCCCTTTATTTCCTCCATCGTGAGCACATTTCGGGTAGTGGCCGCCCAGTACACTTTTGGGAAGCTGATGTTTGCATCATCCTCAAAATAGCGTCGAAGCCGTTCTGTGGATTGCCCCTCAATGACAAGATTAATTTCTTTGAGAAGTTCCCTCGAAAATTCTTTGACAACTGCAGTAGGACTGTAACCAAGGTCGGAAAAATATTGTTCCAGAAGCTGCGCCAGGCTTTCAACCAAATCCATATCCTCTTCAATCAGCGTCCTGGCACCGGGACGGAGAACTTTGATAACCACCGGGGTTCCGTCCTTCATGGTCGCCCGGTGCACCTGGGCAATGGAAGCAGCTGCAAGTGGTGTTTCTTCGATTGAGGAAAAGAGCAAATCCAGTCTTCCCGGGAACTCCAGAACGAGGACTTGGTAAATTTCCGTAAAGGAAATGTGTTGACATCGATCCTGCAGTTTTTTGAATTCACTCGCCCATTCTGGAGGAATCAGGTCGGGACGGGTGGAGAGGATTTGTCCGAGTTTAACAAAAGTCGGCCCAAGCTCTTCAAGCACCATACGGACCCGGACAGGTAGGGGGAGTTTCTCCGAGTTGTTGTGGGAAGAGGTATCGATTTCTTCCTTGACGGAGCCGAGTAAACGATGCAGACCAGTGTCAAGCACCAGCTGACGAAAACCGAATGCTGATAATACCTTGACAATTTCTGCAAATCTCCTGGTATTTCTGATGGTACGTTTAATTGATGTTATCTTCATTGTGAAGAAAAAGCGCTGAGGATTTCTTGATCGTCTTCACGCTGCTGCTGCAGCATTTCATACCAGAGACCAAAGTTTTCTGTCTTCCACGTGAGATTGTTTTCCTGCCACATTGTTGAGGTTTCTGGGAGGAAGTCGGCAAATATCTTCTCCACATCGCGGCTTTCAATAAACTCCGAATGGCAGTAGATGAGTGAGAGAATATCGGCAATCTGTACGATAAGCGGATAATGTTTAAAACTTGGGGCATTTTGGGGAGAGTGATGAAAGCCGATGGCCATGCATAACTGTTCCGGGAGCAGCCATCTTTCGGCGAGTTGCAGACCGACTTTGTCGTGGCCTATAGAAAATCTGGAACGTTCCTCTGCACAATTATCCAGATTACAGGGATTGGAAAGTTCCTGTAGTATCGGGTAATCATAGGGGAAGGCCATAAGCATGACAAGTTTGCCGATGTCATGAATAAGGCCGGCGACGAAAAGTTCGCTGGAGGGGAGATGAAGGTGGTCCGCCATGATTTTTGCAGCAAGGCCGCAGGTAAAGGCATGTTCCCAGAAGAGACTGACTGTATTTTTATTTTCTTGACTGAGTTTGGGAAAACAAGAAAATATAGCTTTGCCAATCACAATATTCCTGATCTCTTCATGGCCCAGAACAACAACTGCCCGTTCTATGGTACTTACTCCCCGGGGAATCCCAAAGAATGCTGAATTGGCAACTTTGAGAATTGTGCTGCACATCGTTTGATCGCCAATGACGACTTGCATCAGGTCATTGGCACTGCTCTCCGGATTGGCTGTGACGGTCATTACATTTGCCACAGTTGCGGGCAATGCCGGTAAAGAATTCATCTTGCTGTTTATTGCGGTGAGATATGAATGTGTCATGATATCATTTTTGGAAATGTGTTGAGGAGGTTATTGTGGAGGAGAAAATGAAAACTATTATAGAGAGTGATAGCATTTTGAAAGGTTCGGGTGTGCTGTTCAGGTAAATGGTCATTATCTAACCCCGGTAAACTGGAACAGAATGACAGGAAATCTGGAGTAAGGCACTAAAATTTTATCCTCGGAGGTATGTGTAGACTCCGATATCAACTATATGCCTGTGGTAAAATTTTAACCATGTCTTGATCTTGATCGAAAAAACTAATTTTTCAAAGTTCCCTAAAAAGTAGGCAGATGGAACTCAGGGCAAACCGATGGCATCTCATGATAATCAGTAGTATAGTATGGTGACAGAGAAAGACTACTTCTCTTTTCTAGTATGCCAGAAGTAATTTTCAACATTTTTCTTCCCGTTAGTGCCTTACTTCAGATTTCTTGTCACTCTTTTTAGTACCCCCTTGAGGGGTGTAAAAAACATGAAATATGGAGAGTGTTTTGAAATTAGGGACTTAAAGTAATCTCCAAGGCACTTATACCCCCTTGTGGGGTGTTAGATGGAACCGGGACAGAGTACCCCACCTCGAGGGGTTTCATAAAACAAACCTTATAAAG
Source organism: Desulforhopalus sp. (assembly GCA_013139415.1). Classification (GTDB taxonomy): domain Bacteria; phylum Desulfobacterota; class Desulfobulbia; order Desulfobulbales; family Desulfocapsaceae; genus Desulforhopalus_A. The sequence continues at coordinate 1,451 of WTAT01000560.1, read as the reverse complement.
GGTTTAGGATGACATATGGTTTCTAGTGGTTTACGGGATGATATTACGGCGAGAATTAAAGAAGAAGCTGATATCGTTCAGATTATTGGTGAATGTGTTGAATTGAAACGGAGTGGGACAAGGTTCCTGGGCCTGTGTCCATTTCATGGTGAAAAAACGCCATCATTTTCAGTGCATAGCGGGCAGCAGTTCTTCCATTGTTTTGGCTGCGGGGAATCTGGTGATGTTTTCAGTTTTATGATGAAATACCACGGTCTTGATTTCCCCGAAGCCGTAAAGACACTGGCAAACAGATATCATATTGTGTTGCCGGAACGCCGTCGTTCAAAAGAAGAAGAATTACGGGCTCGAAGTAGAGAGCTTCTTTTTGCGGTCAACGAAAAAGCTGCAACGATGTATAGCCAATATCTGCGAGAGTCCGATGGTGCGAAAGCCGCAACGGTTTATTTGCGCAGAAGAGGTGTGACTGAGGACATTCTGTCGAGGTTTCGTATCGGTTATGCTCCCGCAGTGGAGGTTGAGGGATGGAACTATCTTGGCGGGAAATTTTCCGGAACTGAATTGAAAACAGCAATCGAGGCCGGATTGCTTGTGGAAAAAGAAAAAGGCGGGACTTACGATCGTTTCCGGGATCGGATTGTTTTTCCAATTTCTGATATAAGCGGTCGGGTTTGTGGCTTTGGTGGCAGGATTGTTGGCGATGGACAACCGAAATATCTCAATTCGCCGGAGAGCCTGGTTTTCAACAAAAGCAGGCTGTTACTGGGACTGTATCAACAAAAAGAAGATATTCGCCGGCAAAATGAAGCTGTTATGGTCGAAGGCAATTTTGACCTCATTTCTCTTGTTGCCAGTGGTTGTAAGAATGTGGTGGCCCCATTAGGTACTGCCCTGACCCGGGAACAGCTCAGGTTAATCAAACGATTCGCTGAACGGGTGACACTTCTTTTTGACGGAGACGTGGCGGGTGCAAAGGCGGCCGTAAGGGGGGTGCCTTTTTTCCTTGCCGAACAGGTTGCCGGTCGGGTGGCAATCCTTCCCGATGGTCATGATCCAGATACCTTTATTCGGGAAAAAGGTCTGGCTGAATTGAATAAACTCCTTGAGCAGGCGGAATCATTGCCCGAATTTGTTCTCAATCGATTGATTCAGGAGTATGGCCTGACCCTGGATGGAAAACGCAGGATTGTTGAGGAGCTGCAGCCGCTGGTCAAAGCGGCTGTTTCCCCATTGCAGCGTTCAGTCTTTGTCTCGCATTTTGCAGAAAAACTGGGTATGCCAACGGAGCAGCTCAATGGGCATCTCGATCCTCCTCTCTTGAATCGAGGGCCTTCGCCTTCCTCTGTTCCTGCTGCTAGAAAAGACCGTGAGGAACGAATTGTACCGCTCTCTATGCCCCAGAGGCAATTGGTGGAGTTCATGATCCTTCAACCGAAATTCTTTTCCGGACT
>WTAT01000272.1 GCA_013139415.1 Desulforhopalus sp. | reverse complement strand
GCATCTCGATTCCAGAGTTCGACATTGACCGCCAGCAGGCGAGGTTCCAGCTCGTTTTCATAGAATTGCAGGGTTTCCTTAAATTCTCCCCGAACTTTTTCTATATCACTTTCGGTTAGCCTCTCCTTTTCAGCAACAACAACGGGAACGTTATTTTTTTCCGAAAAATTATAAGAGGAAAGATAAAACAGCAAAAGACCGCAGAATAAAATGGTTACAGACAAACCGATACTTATCTGCATTCTCCGTTTGGCACTGCGCAAACGAGCTTTCTCAAGTTTTTTTTCAATCACAATATCATTTAAGGTTATATTTGAGTCTGTTGATTTAGTGAGATTTTCGTTTGAGATCAAGGCATATGAAAAAAATAACCGGAGGCATATAGTCGATATTCCGAGGATTATTTTTTTCATATAACGCAGAGATCGGGCGAAAACACAGTAAATCAACAGACTCATATTTGCACATCAGGAGTCCGTTCTTCGGCATAGATTCTTTGCAGAAAAGCACGCCACTGGGAAAATTGTTCCTTAGCATCACCGGTCAGTTTGACGCTTTCTTTTTCAAAGGCAATGACCTGTGGAGCCATTGCCATATCAACAGATTCCCCAAGCTCATTAAGCGAGTCACGATGGACCTTTGCCTCCTCGCTGGTCCTAAAACTGCTTGACATTAGAGAGGCACCTGCTATACCACCAATAATCGCTCCTGTAGCACCGGCAGCACTACTCCCTGTCCTATTAGAATTTGAACCTGCCACAGCCGATAGAACAGCCAGGCCAATAAGAAGCACCCCGCCCACCGCCTGGCCAATAGCTTTTCTCCCCGCTGCGCGTTCAGCCTGAGTCTCAAAAAGACTCTGCTCCTGCCACATCAGGTAACTTTCATTCATCTGCTCAGAAAAAGAGGCGTAGTTGTCCTGCAAACCGTCAATAAAAAGTTGATCTCGCACTCGAATAGCCTGTACCCGCTGCAACATCGGATCCTGGTCACTGGGTTTACTCACCAAAGAATATTCACCGTCGTCCATCTCCATGTACTGCACAAAAGTAGTCTCCGAGAAATTTGCTCCAAACCTGAGATCTGCAAGATAGTGCAGGTCATTCAACTCCTGCAAAGAGTGATCATTCAGTTCTTCAACAATTTCTGCAGCAGCTTCTTCAAATACAGGATCATAGGGATCCAGACCCTTATTTCTTAGATCTTTATGAAAGGCCTCGGACACCTCATGTTCAAAAGATTCATCCAACCATCTCTTGCCGCTTATATCGACTACCTCTATCTCTATCTCAACCTCTTCACCATTTGACTGCTCAATTCGGCCAAGAATATAGAGATCTCCTGTGGCCGTTGAATCCGGTGTTACTCGAATCGCACCAAATCTACCTGTCGTTTCAAGTTTTTCTTTGAGCTTATAAGCAAAACGGTTAGCCTCTGCCCTGCGTAGTTCCGGCCAGATATTCTCATCATCATAGTCTGACGGATCTTCAGGCAGGCCTGGATCAAACACAGGAATTATTACATCAACTATTGACGTGGGTCTTACGTAATTGCTTTTCTCCGACTGAGAGAAGGACGACGATGGAGGTGGTCCAACAGTTGATGTCGTCCTGGTATTGCTTGCACAACCCGAAAGAAAAAATACGACAATAATAAAGACAGCGACAGTTTTCTTAAAAATCATGGTATTTCTCTGTTCTTATTTGGTGGCCAGGCCTTTGTATTTTCTGTACTCGTTCCAAAGCTGTTTGCTTTTAACGGGATCTGTCTCGTTTTCAGCAGCGTACCTTATCTGTGCCGCAAGAGCATCGTCATTTTGGGCTGATGGAATATCTTCTGGAAGCTTCCCATTTGACCTCTTCATATTTCCACCAGTCTTGCTCCCTGCCTCAGCTATATCCTGAGAACTTTGCAGAGCACCTGACTCCTTTCCCTCAACCCCCTCTTCTACAGGAGGATACTCTTGGGGAGCCTCTGTTCCTGACATTGCTGAACTTGCAACAGATTCAACGGCTGACGTGCCTCCTGACGTGCCTCCTGTCTTGCCACCTGTATCTCCGGAATCACCTGCTGCCCCACCACCGTTCCCACCCCCGCCACTACCATTGCCGCCACCGCCACCGCCACCGCCTGCAGCTGCGGCCATTTTTTGGGCTTCCTGGCATAATTCAAATTTATTGAGTGACTGAAAAAATGCTGTATCCATAAGACGAAGCCGTTCTTCTCGGGTGAGGCTCGAATCCTCGCGATAGTCAATGCTCACATCCGTACAATCAATGGTATCCCCCAGACTCCCCTCTGCATAAGCAACAGGCTGAGTGAAATTAAAAGAATGCAAAACAAAAAAGTAAATACCTATATGGAAAATGTGTTTAAATCCTTTCAACAGGTTCCTCCATCTTTAGTGCCCGCTTGACGGGTATCGAAAAGAACACCCCTCGAGGGGGTACTAAAAAAAGTACCCTCAAGGGGCATTGAAAAGAATCCCGGCTTATTTCCAGATTACCGGGATTAGCTTAATAAACAAAGTTAATTACTAGTTAGATGTCTGGCAATTTCCTAATGTTAACCTGGGCTATTCAGCTGATTTAAATGTGCTTCAGCCTGGAACAACCACACGAATGGATAGATATTATATCTGCTGATCTGGAAAATGGCTGGACAGATCAGCATATTTTACAGATTTTGTATCTACAATATCAGCACCTAGTTGCTGTACAAGGAAACAGCAAGCAATAATGCAAGGCTAACCGACCGTAAATCAGTTGTTTCAGCAAAGATTTTGATATGTTATGTTACTCTATTCTGACATAGCCAACGAAACATTTCAATCTGCTATATATTGACCTAAAAAAATGAAAAAACTACAGTCCGCATTGATATTTCTTGTACCAGTTATCGGCTTTGTCTTCATCCTCATAGGGCTGAATGGCTATCAGTATTTGCGAATCAGGGCTGACGTAGCAGCCAGCACCGTCTCTGCCATCGGGGAGACAGAAAAAAACCAAATACAAGCCTATCTTGACGGTATTGAAGAGAAACTAAAACTCGTCCGGGAGTGGGGGAAAAATGATGTCCTGGTCGAAGGGGATATCATATCACTCAATAAAAAATTCATACCCTTTCTTGATCAACAGGAACCCATTAGCGCCATCCTCATTGCCAATGACCTTGGGCAGGAATACACCCTCACCAAAGAGAACGGCACTTATCTAACCCGTGTTTCAGCATCAACAAAAGAAGGGAACACCCTGCATTTTCAGGAATGGTCGACTGCTGAAACTTCTGAACGAAGCTGGCAGGAAAGCAGTAACTATGACCCCAGGAAAAGGCCCTGGTTTCCTGATTCGCCCGGTGATGACAAAGTACATTGGTCAGAAGTGTATTCTTTCTTTCATACAAAGGAGCAAGGGATTACCGCGTCAGTTTCCTGGGCTACCCCTGATTCACCATCACAGTATACTGTCTTTGGCATGGATATCCCGCTATCGGGCATAAAGAGTACCCTTGCCCAGCGCAGTACAGATCGGTCAGGGCTTGTCTTTTTAGTTTCCCGAGATGGCAATCTGTTTCTTACCGACAATACAGATGAAGAAAGCCCAGATGAAGAAAGCCCAGATGAGGAAAGCCCTGCCCTGGCCATCACCAAAGAACAAGGGCATACTCTGCAGGCGGGTCTTGTCAAACAGTGGCAGGAGTCTGGGGGAAACGAGGGTGAACTTTTAAAAATGAAAGCAGGGGAGCATCAA
>WTAT01000412.1 GCA_013139415.1 Desulforhopalus sp. | reverse complement strand
CCTTTAGCATGCGCAAGTTAATTCGAGAGGCTGCCTTTGGTTTAAGTGAGATAGAAGGCGAAGATATCTGGCGGTGCACCACCTGCGGATCCTGCCCTGCGCAGTGCCCGAGAGGCGTAAAACAGATAGATGTCAGTGTAGCCCTGCGGAGGGTGGCAACGGAATATGAAATTTTTCCCGCTGCTGTCAAATCTGCCCGTACAGCAAGGGCAAGCCTGATTTCAGAAGGCAACCCCTTACAGGGAGACCGAAAAAAGCGCTCTGATTGGGCAAAAGATCTGTCCGTAAAAAACTATACCGAAGGGATGGAAGCCTTATATTTTGTCGGCTGTTATCTCTCTTATGACCCAAGAATGAGAAAGGTAGCCACGGCCACAGTCAATATTCTTAAGAAAGCAGGCGTGGATTTCGGGATCTTGGGTTCCCAGGAAAATTGCTGCGGCGAAAGCATCCGTAAGACAGGCAGTGAGGAAGTATTCAAACGTTTGGCCAGGGAAAATATCAAAACCTTTATCGATAATGGAGTTAAGAAAGTCATTGTTTCTTCTCCCCATTGCTTTCACACCTTTAAAAATGAATATCCCGAATTTATGGTGAATTTTGAGGTTATTCATATGTCCCAATACCTGCTTGAGCTGATTAATGCTGGACGGCTTGAGCTCACAGGAGAATACCCGAAAAAAGTGACCTACCATGATCCCTGTTACCTGGGCCGCCATAATGATGTATATGACGAACCTCGAGATCTTTTAAATAAGGTAGCCGGGTTGGAACTGGTTGAGATGGAAGCTCATGGCAAAAACAGTCTGTGCTGCGGCGGCGGCGGCGGCAGAATCTGGATGGACACACCTCAGGAAGAAAGGTTTTCTGATATCAGGCTGAAACAGGCCAAAGAGACGAGTGCGCAGATTTTGGCAACATCATGCCCATACTGCATCACCAACTTTGAGGAAAGTTGCCTTAACCTGGAGTATGAAGACATCCTGGAGATTAAAGATATAACCGAGATCGTCAATGATATGCTTTGAAACCACTTTTATAGAAGTGGTTTGGTTTAGATTCAAATACTACAGACCCCAAAAAAATAAGATGAGGAGCTAGAAAGTGGGAAACGACGTATTGCCAAAAGAAGTAATTCAACAAATTTCTGAAAGTCCTGTTTCTAAAAATATGGGAGACAAAAACTTTGGAGATGTAATGGTTGTTGGCGGAGGGGTCAGCGGTATTCAAGCCTCTCTTGATCTTGCCACTGCCGGTTTTAAGGTTTACCTGGTTGAGAGAGGGCCGAGTATTGGCGGGCATATGGCCCAGCTTGACAAGACCTTTCCCACCAATGACTGCTCCATGTGAATTCTCTCACCCAAACTGGTCGAGGTCGGCCGGCATCCAAATATAGAGGTCCTGACATATACTGAAGTTGATGGTGTAGAAGGGGAAGCAGGAGATTTTAAGGCAACCCTGATCAAGAAGCCAAGATACATTATAGAGGACAAATGCACGGGTTGTACGACCTGTGTAGAATACTGCCCGGTTCAATACCCTGATAAATTTAACCAGGGAATATCTCAGAATAAAGCCGTCCATGTATACTTCTCTCAAGCGATTCCCCTTGTCACATATATTGATGAAAGCTGTCTTTTCCTTAAAGAAAAAAAATGTGATATTTGTAGAGGAGTATGTAAGAATAACGCCATAGATTTCAGTCAAACGTCGGAAAAGGTAGAAGTAAATATAGGGGCGATCATTCTGTCCTCCGGTATTACACCGTTTGATCCTTCAGTGAAAGATGAATATGGCTACACAAAGATGCAGAACGTGGTCACCAGTATGGACTATGAACGGCTCTTATCCTCCACAGGCCCTTATGAAGGTGAAGTACTGCGTATTTCCGACAAGAAGCATCCCAAAAAAATAGCCTGGATTCAATGCGTTGGTTCAAGAAGGGTAACCGAAGGAGATAACAGCTATTGCTCAGGCGTGTGCTGTACCTATACTCAGAAACAGGTTATTTTGACAAAACACCATTACGAAGATGCCGAGTGTACTATATTTCATAACGATATTCGGTCATTTGGCAAGGATTTTGAACGATTCTTTCAAAGAGCTGAACAACTGCCCGGGGTTAAATTTATTAGAAGCTACGCATCAATCGAAAAAGAAAACCCTGAAAGTAAGAGTGTTGTTGTCAGATATGCGACTTCCGACGATGGCGTAAAATCGGAGGAATTTGATATGGTGGTATTATCCGTTGGATTGAATCCACCAGCAGGTTTTAAGGAGCTGTCGGATATGTTTGGAATCGAGCTTAATTCACACGGATTCTGTGAAACTGATTCTACCAATCCGATCAAAACCAACAGGCCCGGGATCTTTGTCAGCGGTGCCTTCCAGGGACCTACAGATATCCCCGAGTCGGTTTTTACCGCCAGCGGGGCCAGTGCTCAAATTGGTGAACTCCTTGACTACAGACGAGGGAAGCTGGCCAAGGAAAGACACTATCCAATCGAGCGGGATGTCTCCAACGAAGAGCCAAAGATAGGCGTCTTTGTGTGTCATTGCGGAGCAAATATTTCAAGTGTCGTCAATGTTCCTTCCACAGTTGACTATGCCTTAACTTTACCCAATGTTGTCTACGCTAAGGAACAGCTATTTTCATGTGCCACGAATTCTGCCCAGGAAATAACTGACCTTGCCAAGGAAAAAGGGCTCAACCGAGTGGTCATCGCTGCCTGTTCACCAAGGACCCTTGAGCCGTTGTTCCGGGATACCCTTCGTGAGGCAGGATTGAATCAATATTATCTTGATATGGCCAATATTCGAGAACATTGCTCCTGGGTTCATGCCAAGCAAAAGGATGAGGCCACCCAAAAGGCACAGGATATCGTTCGGATGTCAGTGGCCCGGGCCAGCAAACTGGAACCATTGCAGGAGTTTGATCTGCCGGTAAATAAAGCGGCCCTGGTGGTTGGTGGCGGTATTGGCGGCATGACCTGTGCACTCTCAATAGCCAAACAGGGACATGAAGTACATCTCGTGGAAAAGACTAAAGACTTAGGCGGAATGGCGCGAAGACTTCATACCACCCTGGAAGGGTTGGATGTTCAAACATACCTGGATGACGTGATACGACAGGTTTATAAAAATCCATTGATACACGTGTCCCATGAAGCCACCATTAAAAATGTTGAAGGTTATTTGGGCAATTTCACCACCACAGTGGAAACTGAAGGCAGGGTTAAAGAGATAAAACATGGTGCATCCGTCCTTGCAATCGGTGCTGATGAATATAAACCCACCGAATACCTTTATGGGGAAAACGATTCTGTCTTCACCCACCTTGAACTGGGAGAAGAGATCGCCAAAGGAAACGAAACTGTCATTAATGCCAAAAATCTGGTGATGATCCAATGTGTTGGCTGCAGAAACGAGGACAGAAATTACTGTTCCAGGGTTTGTTGCAGTCATGCCGTAAAGAACGCCTTAAAACTGAAAACGAAAAACCCTAAGATGAGTATCTATATCCTTTTCAGAGATATGAGAACCTATGGATTCAGAGAAGATGCCTATCGGGAAGCATCAGACAATGATGTACGTTTCATCCGCTATACGCCGGAAGATAAACCCGTAGTGGAAGTGGCCGTTGATGCTGGTAAAGACATTATACGGGTAACCGTCCCTGACCCCATTTTAGGCCAGCGGCTTGAACTGGATGCTGATATTCTTTCTTTAGCTGCCGCTGTTATTCCCTCTGAATCAACCAATGAAATAGCCAGCCACTTCAAAGTAACGTTGAGCCCGGATGATTTTTTCAAAGAAGCCCATGTCAAATTAAAACCTGTTGAGTTTGCTACTGATGGTGTTTTTCTGTGTGGGACGGCTCACTATCCCAAACATATACCGGAAACGATTAACCAGGCTTATGGCGCTGCCGGACGGGTCTTAACGCTTCTCTCACACGATACAGTCGTAGCCTCAGGTTCTGTTTGCGAGGTAAAAGAGAACGATTGTGTATCGTGTGGGGCATGTATTACAGCCTGCACGTATGGAGCCATTGAGTTTCATGATACACCAAAAGGTAAAAAGGCCTGGGTTAATCCTGTTCTCTGTAAAGGAGACGGTCTCTGTAACGCAAAATGTCCAACAAATGCTATTGTACTAAAACACTTTACCGATGAAGAACTCCTGAGCCAAATTGATGCAGCAGCTTGAGACATAAATCACAATAGCCAAAAGACAAATGATAAATGAATCACAATGACTAAAATTCAAATTTCCAATATTTGTTTTTAATTTAATTTTATGAATATATTTAAAATTTGGATATTTTAATTTGGAATTTGGGGAGTACGCCTTTTCAACAGCGCCGGTATACCCGGTTTAGGAGGTTAGGATGACTACAGGTCTTGAATTTAAACCCAAAATATTAGGTTTTGTATGTCATTGGTGAGCATACGGTGCTGCTGACCTGGCTGGAGTTTCCAGACTGCAATATACAAGCGAAATGAGGCTTATTCGAGTCATGTGTTCCGGTAGAGTTGACCTGGAATTTATACTCAGAGCCTTCTCAAATGGACAAGACGGTGTGTTTATTGGTGGCTGCAAGTTAGATGAATGTAATTATGTTACCCATGGAAATTATGATGCGTTAGCCAATACGTATATTACTAAAAGGATATTGAAACATATCGGTCTGAATCCGGAAAGACTGAGGATTGAATTTATGACCGGCGCTGATGGAAATCTTTTGGCCGAATATACTGATGATTTTAGCAAGAAGGTGAAAGAGATAGGACCGCTTGGCAAGGCCGAAGGCATAGACAAAAAAGAATTGAAGTTCAGACTTGAAGCAGCTAGAAAATTAGTCCCCTACATGAGACTGGTGGAAAGTCAGAGGCTCAGAGTTCCTGTAAAATCAAAAGAAGCCTATACGGAATTTTATGAAAGCAGTGAGGTAAATGCCCTATTTGATGAAATATTTTCAGAAAAACTGGCAATAAGCCAAATTATGTTACTCTTAAAGGCAAAACCTCTTTCAACGAGCGACATTTCGGAGAAATTGGGCCTGAATTCGTCTGATGTATCAAGACACATGATTAGTTCATCAAGGCACGGATTGGTCAGGTACGATACAGATAAAAAGTG
>WTAT01000298.1 GCA_013139415.1 Desulforhopalus sp. | reverse complement strand
TAAGTATCCAGCAGGAACGCATCAACGCACTCATCATATGGAGTAAAGTCCTCTACGTGACTCTCTTCGCTCACCCTAAAGGCTTTAATAATGCCGCAAGAAGGGAGCTGCTGCCGTATTTCCCGGCAGTAGTCCACCGACTCATTACCGTGGAGTTGCAGGCAGGAGAGCCCGGCACCGGCGGCGGCAATCACCTCTTTCATCGACGCATTGACAAAGACACCGACTTTGTCAATGAGAGGGGGGAGCTTCTTTATTATCAGTGCCGCTTTGTCAGTTGAAATGAATCGTGGGCTTTTGGCATAAAAAATAAATCCCAGAGCGTCAACACCATAGTGGACAGCAGCCAGAGCATCCTCCGGGCGGGTGGTGCCACACATCTTCACCCTCGTTCTTTGCAGGCTTGCTCTTGCCATACGACTACATCCTTATTTCCGCAAGGACTGGAGCAGAGCGCTGTCAGCGCCTGCCCGCATCAGGGTCTCGCCAACTAAGGCCGCAGCGATCCCTTCATCCCGCAATCGCCGAAAATCATCAACAGTTTTCAGACCTGACTCACTGACCACTGGAGTTTCTTCCGGGATAATTTTTTTCAACCTGAAAGTTGTTTCAAGATCCATGGAAAAATCTTTCAGGTTACGATTATTGATACCGATAAGTTCACTGCCCGCTTCCAGGGCCAGTTCTGTTTCCCTTTCGTCATGCACCTCAACCAGTACATCCATGCCATATTCACCGGCACAGGCCCGATAATCGCGCAACTGCACAAGGTCTAGAATCGCGGCAATCAGCAGGATGGCATCAGCCCCATGGGCGCTGGCTTCTTCAATCTGCAATTCGTCAATGATAAAATCTTTTCTCAGGACAGGCAGGGAAACCGCCTCCCGAACCTGCATCATATACAAAAGCGATCCTTGAAAAAAATCAACATCGGTGAGAACGGAGATCGCCTGCGCTCCATTTTTTTGATAGTTAACAGCAATATCCACCGGACGAAAATCTGCACAAATAACGCCCTTTGACGGTGAGGCTTTTTTCACCTCTGCAATTATCGAAACGTCGGGATACCTGGTAAGTGTACTACGAAAACCCCGCGGAGGCGCAATGAGGTTTTCCCTGAACTCAGTTGGAAGCTGAATTCCCTTGCGCCGCAGTTCGGCTACCTCGACCTTCTTTTTTGCAACTATGGTATCTAAAATCATGGCCATAAATCACCAAACCGTCTGTTATATTTTTTCAGCCATGCTGGAAAAGCTGACCAATTGTTCAAGTTTTTTGAGTGCTGCGCCGGAACGTATAATCTCTCGCGCCCGGGTAACACCTTCCTTTAAATTATCTGTTTTTCCTGCAGCCATAAGAGATGCCCCGGCGTTTAAGAGAACCATGTCGAGTTTTGCACCCGGATCGCCTCTAAGTACCGACCGAACCTGCTCCGCTGCCTCAAGGGCGGTTGCTCCGCCACTGATGTCTTCAATTGACGCCCGGGTCAAACCGACATCCTCAGGTTCAATGGTGTAATTGGTCACCTGGCCGTTAAAACCATCAGCCACATGGGAGGTGCCGGTAACGGTCAATTCGTCCATATTCCCCTCACCCCAGACCACAAGCGTACGTTTCATACCCAACCGCACCAACACCTCTGCAAGAACCGTCGTCAATTCTTTGGCAAAGACACCGGTGAGTTGTACATTTGCCCCTGCGGGGTTGGTCATTGGTCCAAGGATATTGAAAATAGAGCGGATGCCGATTTCCCGACGCGGTCCGATAGCGTATTTCATCGCTCCATGGAGCATTGGTGCGAAAAGAAAACCGATCCCCACGGATTGAACACACTTAGATACCGCCTCTGCAGAAAGGCTTAGATCAACACCGAGGGCTTCAAGGACGTCGGCACTGCCGCAATTAGAGGAGACCGCTCTATTGCCGTGCTTAGCCACTGAAATACCGGCAGCTGCCACGACAAAGGCTGTTGTTGTCGAGACATTAAAGGTTCCGGAACCATCTCCTCCGGTACCGACAATATCCATCAAGACTTCACCACCAGCGGTATCGACCCCGGAATCAATAAAGGTTGCTTTCTCTCGCATTACCCGGACTGCACCAACAATTTCGTCGATGGTTTCGCCCTTCATTCTGAGGGCCGTGATAAAAGAACCTATCTGGGCATCGGTAGCGAAGCCACCCATGATATCGTTCATCACCGAAATCATTTCTGTTTCAGTCAGGTCTTGACTGGTAATAACCTTACCGATTGCCTGTTTAATATTCATGTTATTTCTCCAGATTGGTGTTTCAGACAACTAATTTATGAACCAGTTGATTTATCTATGGTCGCAACATATTAAGATAATCAGCTGCCAAAAAATTTTTCAAAAGAGTAATTCCTGCAGGTGTCATAATCGACTCGGGGTGGAACTGAACGCCCTCGATAGCAAGTTCTTTATGACGGAGTCCCATCAATTCTTTTTCGTCAGATCGGCAAGTCACCTCAAGACAATCAGGAAAGTCACTTTCCTGAACAATCAGTGAATGGTAGCGCATCCCGTCAAAGGGATTAGGCAGCCCGGTGAAGACCCCCTTGCCGTCATGCTCCATGGGGCTGGTTTTACCGTGCATAATCCGACCCGCACGAACAATCGTGCCTCCAAAGGCTTCAGCTATTGCCTGATGTCCAAGACAGACACCAAGAATCGGCAGTTTCCCTGCGAAATACTTAATCGCCTCAATGGAAATTCCGGCCTCTCTGGGTGTACGGGGGCCGGGCGAGATCAACAATCGATCCGGCTGCAATTCTTCAATTTCACGGACCGTGATCCTGTCATTGCGAAAAACCCTGATATCTTCGGTTCGTCCTTCTTCCAACCCATTAGCCGCCACAGTCTGGACGATGTTATATGTGAAAGAATCGTAATTATCAATTATAACCAGCATTTTCTAAAAACCCTTTTCTGCAAGTTCAACAGCACGGCGCAAGCCCAATGATTTACTTACCGTTTCCTCAAATTCTTTTTCCGGTTCAGAATCGGCAACAATCCCTGCCCCGGCCTGAATCCATAAATCCTTACCCTTCATGACAAATGTCCTGATGGTAATACAAAAATCCATATTACCAGAGAAGCCGAAATACCCTACAGCTCCAGCATAGGGGCCACGTTTTTCCAGCTCAAGTTCATCGATGATCTGCATAGCCCTGATCTTCGGTGCACCACTGACAGTGCCTGCCGGAAAACAGGCAGCCATCACATCAAACTGATCTTTGCCTTCAGCTATCTCGCCATGCACTCCAGAGACAATATGCATAACATGGCTGTATCGCTCAATGACTAAAAGGTCATGAACCTGAACATGCCCACCCTTGGCAACCCGGCCCACATCATTGCGACCAAGATCAACGAGCATCAGGTGCTCCGCGATCTCTTTCGGATCGGCCAGCAGTTCTTTTTCGAGCGCCAGATCCTCTTCGGGAGTTACACCCCGCCTTCTCGTACCGGCAATAGGTCGCAGCTCAATATTTGTATCTTCTTTTCGAACCAGGATCTCGGGTGACGAGCCGATTTGAATAACATCACCCAACTGGAGGAAAAACAGATACGGACTAGGATTTATATGCCTCAGCGCCCTATACAAAACCATTGGGGCCAGGTCGGTTTCAGTATGAAACCGCTGGGACAACACAACTTGAATGATGTCGCCCGCCAAAATATACTCTTTGGCTTTTTCCACCATGGCTTCAAACTGATCTTTAGCAATATTTGACGAAAAAACATGGGCAGCTGAACCATCGTTACGACTCGCTTCAAAAAATTCCGCAGAGACAGGTCTCTTGATTTTTGCCATTACTCCATCAATCAAGTCCACTGCCATATCATACAGAACATCCCCATCATCGCCATCATCGCCATCTACCTGCACCCAGCATACGATGGTTACAGTCTGCTTAAAACTGTCATGTACCAGTACGATTTTCGGCACCATAAAGGAGGAATCAGGGAAATCTATAGCCGGGCGGCTGTCGGGAAGATCCTCCATGAACCTGACCATATCATAGCCAAGAAAACCGACAGCCCCTCCACAGAATCGGGGAAGATGGTCATATTGGGCCGCACCAAGATCATCGATAAGGGATTTCAGGGCACGCAGAGGATCTGAGGAAAAAGTCCTGCTCTCTTTGATACCTTTTTGTATTTCAGTCAGCTTGACGGAATCAGCTTTGGAAGTAAATGTTACCAGGGGATCGTAACCAATAAACGAAAAACGCCCCCATTTCTCACCACCTTCCATGCTCTCAAAGAGAAAAACGTGGCTGTCCCCCTCGGCAACTTTGGAAAAAAGGGTTAACGGCGTATCCAGATCCGCAACGATTTCCCTGCACACCGGGATCAGTCGGGCTCCGGCCATATCACTCTTAAATGTCTGTCTATCCGGTAGAACCATGCTCGTTGGTATTGTCAAATTTAAAGGTTAAATAATCTCTGAATAAATATGTGGAAAGCAACATACCAGTTGCCTGCCGGTCTTGTCCAGCCTCTTACAGGCAAAAAGCATAAAAAAAGAGCCATGAAATCATACGATTCCATGGCTCTTCTATTCCTTGATCTACCGTTTTTTTCAGTGAACGGTCACGGAGTACTTATGCAGCAGTGGTCATCTTATTCACACGCTTGGTGAGACGGGAAATTTTGCGGGATGCATTCCGCTTATGGATGGTTCCCTTACTCGCTGTCCTGGCGATAACCGAAGTAGCTTCTACCAGAACATCCTTTGCAACATCTGCTGTTCCGGCATCTACAGCTTCATCGAGTTTGCGGATAATTGACTTCATCTTTGTTCTGTTCATTTTGTTACGCAAACGAGCAGCCTGAGCTTGACGGTTTCTCTTTTCAGCGGATTTATGATTTGCCACGTACTTCCTCCTGTAATTATCGTATCTCTTCGAATTGATGAGCTATATATATTTTCAATACATCAGTGCCCGTAAGCGCAGAGAGGCGCACCGATCCTGAATAGTCCATATTGTGAAACAAGCAATTTATAATGCAAGAAAAGAACATTGTCAACAGATATCATCAGCTAATCCTCGTTTACCAGGCGATACAGCTCATGGAGGGCATGCGCAGCCTGGACAAGGAAAATCAAAAGAAGAACGCTCTACTCCAACTTACCTAGATAGTTAAAGGTGGAGAGTTTGCCGTACCGACCGGTGTTGTGCAACCGGTCATCCAGGTCCTGAAGTTCCCGTTTTGAGTTAGTACCGCCGGAAATGTCGACAACGGCGTACTTAACCCCCATCTCTTTCAATTCAGCCAGATAGGGCAAAAGCGAAAAGGGTTTCTCAGGAAAGGTTTGCGTATATCCTTCTTTTTTCCTGATGACATAAGGCTCGTCTCTGGGACTGAGAATTTGCCGTTCGTATTGAAAATGGTCAGGCGCAAGCCTTGAGGTATAAAGGGCCGGAGCACCATACACCATCAGACCAACTGGTATATTTTTCGAACCTTGCTCAGAACTGGTAACAGTTCCCCTGCAGCCGCTGAATAGTTCCTGAAGCGCCCCACGGTCCATTTCGATGCCCGCTTGTGTCGCCCCAATCCCGATTTCACTCACCATGGCTACAGCCTGATTATTGAACAGGTTAGCAGTGTAGTCGGCAAAGAGGTGTGCCTTCTCACCTTTAAAAAGCAATTTTTGGCTGAGATGACCAAGTTGAAAACTTCGGAAGCCGGTTCGAAGCAAGAGCTTGACCTGTTTCCGAACCCTGGGCAGATCGTTTTCCATTATGAGTGGAGGAAGCGCCCAGGTGACCAGTCTCGCCCTTTTCCCCAGTGCCCCTTTCATCTTTCCTGCCTGACCCACAGTTTGCTTATTAAAACTCAGCAGATAACGATCCGGTGTAAACGGTAAATCACCCAGCAGTAGTTTCAGCGAATCAGTCTTCAGCCACCAATCCAGTGGTATTTTTTTTCTTGCAGGTCGCTGGCGGTATGACCGCTTACCCCCTGGGGCTTGTTTAGCTAATTCAGGCTGCTCCATTGTACTGCTGGTATCACAAACTTGCGTCACAATCTGCCCGATGGTTCCAGCCAGTTGTTTTCTTTTGCCGGTAAGCTCCCTGCTAACCTGTGCAGATTCCAGCCCCCCGTCACGAAGAGAACTCGACCTGAAACCACCGTCAACCTTATACACTTCCACATGACCACCGGCACTGGCCTCAAAACCAGCAGGTAGCGCTATAGAAACCTTACTGCCGGCTACGGCACTCTTTTCCTGTAGCCCGAGAACAAAAAGTGATTTCAGTCGAAAAGCAGTCCTTTCCCCTGAGGGCTCAACATGGAGACGAAGCCTGTCCCCCACTGTCAGGCCGCCCTTCGTTACAAACCGGCAGGTAAGCTGATCACCAGTCTTGCGGGTCACCGTGAAGCGGCCGAGATGGATCCCCATATTCCCCGAATGATGCGGAGCTGTAGCCTCAGATGGTTGAGGAGAATAGAAATAGCCGCTTGAGGTCTTACGGCTCATCGCCTGATCCACAAGGACCTTTGCCTCAGCCAGTGCCACCTGATGATTTTCCAGATCAGCATCGAGAACCTTTCTATAGGCCCTGACGATGGAATGTACGTAGTGAGCAGATCGCAGCCGGCCCTCAATCTTCAGTGAAGAAATCCCTGCTTCCTGCAAGAAAGGCACGGCTTCGAGACCGGTTAAATCATTCATGGAAAAAAGATAACGACCTGAATCACCTTTTCTCCCGGCGGTTTTGCCGCCCTTTCCGCCAGAACTCTTTCCGCCAGAACTATAAGCACGGCGGCACGGCTGGACACATCGCCCCCGCAAACCGCTTTTCCCTCCGAGATAGGAAGAAAAAAGGCACAGGCCTGAATAAGAAAAACACATGGCACCGTGAATAAAAATTTCCAGCTCAGTGTCCCCTTTTCCGGCACTGATGGCCGAGATTTCCTTGAGTGTCATTTCCCTGGACAGAACCACTCTTTCGCAGCCAAGCTCCGCCTGAAAATGAACCCCATCTGAATTATGAACTGTCATCAGGGTTGAGCCATGCAGCTTCAACTTTGGGAAATAGTGTCGTACCAAGCGGATCAGGCCAAGATCCTGGACAATGAGTGCATCGGGACGCAACTCCTGCAGCAGGGCCAGGTTTTCTATGACCAGCGGAAGTTCTCTTTCAAGAAGAAGGCTGTTGGCAGCAATATAAAGCTTTTTGTTCAGACTGTGGCAATGACGAATCATGGCCCCAATCTCCTCGATGCGCAAATCCCTGGCCAGGTTACGCGCATTAAACCCAGGAGCCCCGACATAGATGGCATCGGCTCCGCCGTCTAATGCAGCACCGAAGGTTTCAACGGTTCCTGCAGGTGCAAGTAGTTCCATGGCAGCCATCAGTTCTCGATGACCACTTCGCAGCCTGGACCGTCTGCATCCATACGGACCGTAATTCGTTCATTCTGAAGAATTGTGGCATGCAGACCGGTGAAGCCAGGCTGGATGGGTAATTCCCGACCACCTCTGTCCACCAGGGCGGCAAGTTGAATGGTGGTTGGACGGCCATAATCCATAATGGCATCCATGGCCGCCCGTATTGTCCGCCCGGTAAAAATCACATCATCCACCAAAACAAGATTGGTATTGTCGACATCAAAGGGAATATCTGTGGTTTTCACTACTGGGTTCTGACTCATCAAGCTCCAGTCATCGCGATATAAATTAATATCAAGAGAGCCTAAGGAAACCGACTGAGCCGTCTGTTGCTCAATATATGCGTGGATTCTCTGGGCCACATAGACGCCACAGGTATGAATACCGACTATGGCCATCTCGTCCCCTTCATGATTTTTTTCCATAATCTGCAGGGATATTCTCTGAATGGCCAGATCAATATCCAGAGATGACATTATAACTCGTTTTTTCACACTCACATCCCTACCCTTTTCCAGAAGAAATCTATTCCCCGCTCATCAATCCTGTTGATCGCCTCGGGAAAGGCTTCACATTCGATGGCAAACACTTTATCAGCAATGGTGTCGATATCATCTTCATAGGCAAGTTCGACACACTTTTGCAGGATAATAGGACCCTCATCATAATTTTCATTGGCAAAATGGACCGTACAGCCACTGACTGTGCAGCCTCGACTCTTGATTGCCTCGTGCACATGGTGACCATAAAATCCATCCCCACAAAAACTGGGAATGAGCGATGGATGGATGTTGATTACGGCTCGGGCCAACTCAGGTGGAGGTGTATAAAGCTTCAGATAGCCGGCGAGACAGACGATATCAACATCATAGTCTTTCAGGATCTCGTTGATCTGATCGTTCTTGCCGGCATGAAATGCAGGATAGCCATATTGCTCGGCTTTACTCAGTCCGAGAACACCGGCCACATTGGAGACTACCACCTGTATTTTGCCGGCAAGACTGCCATTGTTGATGCGCTCATGAAAATTATCGAGGGTGCGCCCACTGCCGGATAATAAAACTGCCATCTTCAGCATCGTCTATTCTCCGGAAAAATAGCTATTGGTCTCGATATCGACCTTTTCAAGCCACGAGGAAATTGCTGTATCGTAGACTGAAGTGAGGGCAAACACCTTCCTCATCAATTTGAATCGTGTCTTGAGAGTCGTATTGCCAAACTCTTTAATCTCTTTAACGACCTGAGTATAGTCTGCAGGATCAACAATAACCGTCACATCATGAAAATTCTTTGCCGCCGCTCTCAGCATGGTGGGGCCGCCGATATCAATATTTTCAATGGCATCACCCAGACTGCAGTTTGGATCAGCGATGGTCTTTTCAAAAGCATAGAGATTCACCGCAATGAGATCAATGTTTTTCAAGCCATGCGCCTTACACTGTTGCTGGTGATCGCTGTTTGCTCTCTGGTTTAGAATACCGCCATGCACCTTGGGATGGAGAGTTTTAACCCGGCCATCAAGCATCTCCGGAAACCCTGTGAACTCCGACACATCCATGACAGAGAGTCCTGCCTCACGGAGTTTTTTTGCGGTTCCACCGGTGGAAAGCAGGTCTATTCCCAACTCTGCCAGTTCCATCGCAAAGCCCTCAATACCGGCCTTATCGGTCAGGCTGATCAATGCTCTTTCAATTTTTTTCATAACTTACTCCTCTTCATCTCTTCTGGTAAAAGATTTAATTTTTCGTCGATCGCGTTTGCTCGGTTTTTTAGCGGGACCCGCGTATCCTGCATTGGCCATCCGCCGGAGACCCCGTTGCTCTTCCTGAGCTTTAATGCTCTCGTCTGACTCGACATATAAAAGTCTGGCCTCTTTGGCCGGCCGCCTGAACTTTGCAAGAGCCAATACCGTAATATTAAACTCCATGAAACCAATAGTAATGTGCAGCCGGTCACCCTCCAAGACATCCCGTGCTGCTTTTACCCGGTTTCCGTTTAAATGTACCTTACCACCTTTTATCGCCTGGCTGGCCATGGAACGTGTCTTAAAAAAACGAGCAGCCCACAACCATTTATCCAATCTAATGGCTTCGATATTTTTTTCCATTGGCAATACGTCCTCTCGTCCTCTCAACTACAATCAACATCAGACAGGTGGGAAAACTCACAAAATACACCGATTTTTGCAGAAACGCATGGGAAATCAGGATCAGCAGAAGCCGGAAATGAAAAGAGTATTGTCGAAGAGAGCCAAAAAGAGTAAGTAACAATCGTTTCAATGCAATCCTTAATTGTAAGGTGACATGCATAATTTTAAAAAATGCATGACAACATTTACTTCTCTTCAGTTTCATTGCAACAAGAAAATTTGAGCAAACTTATGCACATCCAAACAGTTGGTCTAAAAGGACTCAAGACTCCTGTCAGAGTTAAGGAAAAAGCAGGTAACCTGCAAAACACTATTGCTACCATCTCCATGCGAGCTGGTCTTCCCGAAGGGCACAGAGACAATTGTGTTGAAACGTTTACCTCCATCCTCAATGAGTACCTTGGGGAACTTTCCGTTACCAGTTTCTCTTCGATTTTGGCCAGACTCCAGAAAGATTTGCAGGCCACAAGTGTTCGGCTTGAAATGACCTTTCCCTACTTTATCGACAAAAAAGCACCGGTAAGCGACACCCACAGCCTCATGGAATACGCCTGTGGTTTTTCCGGCGGCATCGGTGATGATGATGGATTCATTCTTTCGGTTACCGTACCGGTAACCACTCTTTGCCCCTGCTCAAAAGAGATCAGTGCCGGAGGTGCCCATAATCAGCGTGCAGAAGTCACCCTGAATGTGAAGTTCAAAGGCTTCATCTGGGTAGAAGATTTAATTGCGATGGTAGAGCAATCTGCTTCCTGTGAGCTATACGCCTTACTCAAACGACCGGATGAAAAATACGTGACCGAAAAGGCCTTCAACAATCCTATGTTCGTTGAAGATGTGGTTAGAAAGGTCGCAGTTTTGGCCCAGGCTGACCCAAACATTACCTGGTTCTCCGCCGGAGTGGAAAGCTTTGAATCCATTCACAAACACAGCGCGTATGCCTATGTGGACAGCGACGAAATATAAAGTGCAGGTAAAAAAGTAAACTT
This sequence comes from Desulforhopalus sp., assembly GCA_013139415.1. GTDB lineage: Bacteria > Desulfobacterota > Desulfobulbia > Desulfobulbales > Desulfocapsaceae > Desulforhopalus_A. The sequence continues at coordinate 512 of WTAT01000298.1, read as the reverse complement.
TCTATTGCCACTCCCAGCCATTGTTCATGTTTTTGAATTTCCGAAGCCGCTAAAACGTTTGCGGAAGGTGCCCGATTCTTTTTCTCCATCGAGCATCCGCCGTAACATTTGAAATTCTTTCTGGACCATTTTTAATTCCCCGGCCAAAACTGATTTGTCATCTGCTGTCGCACTGTCAAATTCTGCTTGCAACGCATCCACTTTTTGTTTGGCTTTGTATAGCTCCAGGGCCAATGCTCGTATTGACATATTCTACTCCAATCTCTCTATTTCTCTTCGCATCTTTTTTTGAAATAATTCAAACCTTCGGCTGAAGCTCTTGCTGAACAACACGATTTCTACCGCCATTTTTCGCCATGTACAAGGTATCATCAGCTAATTTATATATTATATCTTCCGTTATTCCAACTCCAGGGGTAACCGAAAGCAACCCTATAGAGACCGTCACTACGTCGGCAACCCCGCTCCATTTGTGTTCGATGCCCATCTTTTCAATCGCGTCCCTTATGGAT
>WTAT01000522.1 GCA_013139415.1 Desulforhopalus sp. | reverse complement strand
GTAATGAGCGCCCCTCTCAACCTTCTATACTTCTATACCGAAAAGAAGAACTGCCCGTATAACCTCCTTATCAAAATCCTCGGTGGGCTTATCTATCTCATGCTGCACGCGTACCATCCAGACGCCTGGTTCAGTGATTTTCACTGCTCCTTGCCCTTCTTTATTTGAATTACTGAAATAGGCATAGGTATTGGATCGAGAACTAAATCCATCATAGGTAGCATACAATTCGGTTGCCAGGGGCTTTCCGTCAAAAAGAACCTTCAATTTCAGCTCTGATCCCGCTTTAACTGACTGTGGATTGTCGGCTGGAATTATTTCGAGCCTGTGTCCAACGGATTTTGTGAAATTTTCGTCAGGGTTTCCCTGGCTAATTAAGGCTATCGAAAATTTTTCATATCTTCCACTGGAGAGCACACCTAAGAGATTTTTCTTACTTTTTGCGACAAAAAGGTGATAAGCAGTCGCTTTCTAAAGACTCCCTAAAAAATTAAGAAAAGTCAGGTGTCCATCATCAAAAATTATTGATTGATGTTGGGGAGATGATTAAGTGGTACAATGAGCAAGGGATTCCATTAAATGGTGAGTCAGGGTCTAACTATTTCGCCATTAAGACAAAAGAAAACAACAATTGGGGGAAGTGGCCAGCCGTTTCGGCTATAACCTTCACCGGAGCTTGGACGATATCCGGCCTTTCTACACCTTCGATGTGTCCTGTCAGGGAACGGTTCCGCAGGCCGTCATCGCCTTCCTGGAAGCCGACACCTATGAGGACGCCATCCGCACTGCGATATCACTCGGCGGCGACAGTGACACACTCGCCTGTATTACCGAAGCGATTGCCGAAGCATACTACGGATCCCTCGTCCAGCCGATCCTGGCGAAAGTCAAAGAGTGCCTGACAGCTGACCTCGGGTCGATAACGGAACAATTCTGCCGCAAATACAGCTGACCTTGAGTTGGACCAGCGGGGGCATTTGAACAGAAAGGTACGGTTTCGGATTTTAATCCAAATTAAATGTGGTTTGCAGACTTATACTTACAACTTGAAATTAAACAGAAAATCACTGTGATTTGGCCTATAAATATGTTTGTCTATTAAAGTTTATAATTTTCAAAAGTTTGGCGAATTTTCCGAAACACACATCATTGATTTATCATTATTCTAGTCAGTTATATCATAATCGCAGGTTTTCGTTCAAATGCCCCGCTGGTCCTTTTAGGGCGATGTGCCAAAATACCTAACCCCGGTAAACGGGGAAATAAGCCGGGACTCTTTTTAGTACTCCCTTGAGGGGTGTTCTTTTCAATGCCGCTCGACGGTACTCGGTTCAGTACCCCTCAAGGGGGTACTAAAAAGAGTACCCCTCGGGGGTGAACTGAATGACAGGCTTTCAGGAATAAGGCACTAAACAGTCAGCAAGGAGAACAGTTATGACAGAAAGAGAAAAAAAACAAACCATGCAGCATCCCATGCTTTCTTCCCTGACTCCCATGCGGATGAAAAAAGGAAAAGTGGTTTCAGCGGAAGAGGCCGTCCGGGTAATACGGGACGGAGATACGGTGGCCACCGGCGGTTTTGTAGGGATCGGTTTTGCGGAAGAAATCGCGGTCCGACTGGAAGAATATTTTCTGGAAAACGGGCATCCCAGAGATCTGACCCTGGTGTACGCTGCCGGGCAGGGAGACGGTGGGGAAAAGGGTCTGAATCATCTTGGACATGAAGGACTGGTTCGCCGGGTAATCGGAGGGCACTGGGGATTGGCACCCAAACTCCAGAAACTGGCCATAGAGAATAAAATCGAAGCCTACAATCTGCCCCAGGGGGTAATTTCCCATATGTTCCGGGATATTGCCGCACATAAACCCAGAACTATTACGGCTGTCGGCCTGGGTACTTTTGTAGACCCCAGAAAAGACGGTGGAAAAATCAATGATATTACCCATGATGATATTGTAGAACTCATCCGTTTTGACGATCAGGACTACCTGGCCTATAAAACCCTGCCCATCAATGTGGCCATCCTTCGGGGAACCACTGCGGATACGGACGGGAATATCACCATGGAAAAAGAAGCCCTGATTCTGGAAGCCCTGGCCATTGCCACAGCCGCCAAAAATTCGGGAGGTTTTGTCATTGTGCAGGTAGAACGTATTGCAGACCGGGGAAGCCTAAATCCCCGGCAGGTAAAAATTCCGGGCATATTAACAGACTGTATTGTGGTATCCAGACCCGAAAATCACTGGCAGACCTTTGTCGAAGCCTATAGTCCGGCATTCAGCAGTGAAATCCGGGTTCCCATGCAGTCTGTTGTCCCCATGAAAATGACCGACAGAAAGATTATCGCCCGCCGGGCTGCCTTTGAATTACAAGCCAACAGTGTGGTCAATCTGGGAATTGGTATGCCCGAAGGCATTGCCAATGTGGCAAATGAAGAGAAAATCCTGGAGTTCCTGACCCTGACGGCAGAGCCGGGGGTCATCGGTGGACTGCCTGCGGGGGGACTGAATTTCGGGGCCGCCAGCAATACTGATGCGATCATTGACCAGCCCAGCCAGTTTGATTTATATGACGGCGGCGGGCTGGATCTTGCTTTTCTGGGACTTGCCCAGACCGATAAACAGGGGAATCTGAATGTGAGTAAGTTCGGTTCCCGGCTTGCAGGCGCCGGGGGATTTATCAATATCAGTCAAAATGCCAAAAAAGTGATTTTTGTGGGTACCTTTACCGCAGGCGGGCTGAAGGTTTCTGTCAAAGAAGAAAAACTTTGCATAGAACAGGAAGGAAAAGTAAAAAAATTCGTGGATCAGGTGGAGCATGTCACTTTCAGCGGGGAATACGCGGTACAAAAAGGCCAGGAGGTGCTGTATATCACCGAAAGATGTGTGTTTCGACTCACCGGAGACGGCATGGAACTGCTGGAAATCGCTCCGGGAATAGATCTGGAAAAAGAGATTCTTTCACAGATGGATTTTTCCCCGATCATACGAAAAAAACCCCGTATCATGGATGAAAGAATTTTCCGGGACGGCCCAGTCGGACTGAAAGAAGACCTGCTGAATCTGTCCCTGAGAGAACGGATAACCTATGATTCGGCAGAAAATATATTTTATGTCAATTTTGAAAATTACCTGGTGAAAAACAGTGACGATGTAAGGGATATTGAGGAATCCGTCGGCAAAATCCTCCGACCTCTTGGCAAAAAGGTTTTTACCATCGTTAATTACGACAATTTCATCATTTACCCGGAAATCATTGACGAATATACCACCATGGTCCGGCGTCTGATGGATAACTATTATACCGGAGTCACCCGTTACACCACCAGCACCTTCCTGCGAATGAAGCTGGGGGATGCCTTACAGAAACGAAATGTCGCGCCCCACATCTATGAAACAAGAGAAGAGGCGCAGAAGGCTTTGGAAAAAACGGGATAAGGAGGGTTGTCCTTCGCAAATATTCGTACGTTCGGAAATAATTGACAAAACTTCATGTTCCTGCCAATCTAAAATCATGACAAAAACGTTACGAAATCTTGTTTTGGTCATTTCAACATTGATGCGCCGAAAGAGCTCCAATTTCTTCCGGCATAAGAAATATTTTACCAGCTAAAATCAGCACCAAGCTCCATACCTAACTCAAAGGCCCTGGTATTCAACTCGACAAAATCCTTTGGTACTTTGGCTGCAACAGCGGCCAAAACAGACTTTGGTTTAATCACCTCTGTAATACTGACCAGAGTGCCCAGGACACAGATGTTGAAAACCACCGGTTTGCCAATCTTTTCCATTACGTTTTCATACATTGGCAGCTCGATCTGCTTTGCATCAACCTTTCTCGTAGTCTGTACATAGCGGCTGTCGGTGAGAAGAATCCCTCCCGGCCGAATGATAGAGGAATAGCTGTTATAAGCGTCCTGGGTTAAACAGACCAAAACATTTGGCTGCGTAACCTCTGGAAAGTCTATTTCTTTTTCAGAAATGATGATATCGCTGCGAGTAGAACCGCCCCGTGCCGCCGCCCCGTAACTCTGGGATTGGGTCGCGTTCATGCCCTCGTGAATCACAGCTGCTTCAGCCAGAATAATGGCGGCAGTAATGACCCCCTGACCACCAGAGCCTGAAAAGACCAACCGTACTCTACCCATCAGACGACCTCCTTCATTGCGTAATCTATTATCTTGTCATATTCGGCACAATACTCCGGTCGATCCTTTTCAACAAAGATCCCCCGGGGAGTGAGTGAAGGATTATCCTTAAGGGCTTTTGAGCCAAGTGGTGCGGTATTGGTCTTATGTAACTCAAGCATATGAACCGCATCACCCTCTTTATTTTTTCTGCCATAGTGAGTTGGACACTGGGAGAGTATCTCCACGACTGAAAAACCTTTATGCTCAATCGCTTTCTTTATATAACCAGTGGCTTCTTTGGCATGGTAGGCAGTAGAACGGGCAACAAAAGTCGCGCCGGCGGCTTTCGCAAGCTCCACGACATCAAAATTGCTGTCTATTGTCATATATGGTGCAGTAGTTGCTTTTACGCCCGGACCAGAAAGTGGTGAGAACTGTCCACCAGTCATGCCGTAGATCCGGTTGTTCATTACGATTGCTGTTATATCTATATTTCTTCTCGCTGCATGTATAAAATGATTCCCTCCAATGGCAAGGGCATCACCATCTCCCATGGGTACCAGAACTTTCAATTGAGGCTTGCTCAGTTTAACACCGGTGGCAAAGGCGAGCGCGCGTCCATGCAGGGTATGGAGGGAGTGAAAATCGACATATCCCGAAATCCGGGCAGAGCACCCAATACCAGAGGTCATAACGATCTCGTTCTTAATGAGCCCCAGTTCTTCAACTGCACGGATAAGTGAATTGAGAATAGTGCCATGGCCGCACCCCGGACACCACATATGTGGAAAAAATCTTTCTCGTAAATAGTCTTTTACAGCCATCTCACACTCCCCTCCCCTGGATTACCCGAAGAAGTCTTTTTATATCTGAAGGTGTTATCAGTTTACCATCAATACGATTGGCAAGAAATACCCGGCCCGGTTTTCTCACGGCGGCCTTAACCTGGGTCAGCACCTGTCCCATGTTCATCTCCACAACAAGCACAGCCTTGGCACCCTCGCATTTTTCCCTGACCAGTTCTGCTGGGAAAGGCCAGGTTGTCTGCAGTTCGAGCACGCCGATCTTCTCGCCCCTTTTTCGCCGGGTCTGAGCTAGATGGATGGCCGATCTGGCGGAAGAACCATAGGAGACAAAAACATATTCCGCATCCTCCATAAAATGTTCTTTGTGGCGGGTAATGGCATGGATATTATTGTCGATCTTGTCAACGAGATGCCGGAGCAGCCCATTGACCACCTTCGGGTTATTGGAGGGAAATCCCCACATATCATGAAAGAGTCCGGTAACGTTATATCTGTGTTCCCCGCCAAAATCGGACATCGGCAACCGCCCGTCTTCCCTTGGCAGATAGGGATGATAATCAACCCCCTTGCCAAGAGAGGTTCTCAGTCTGTCGACGATCTCCAGCTCTCCTTTCTCAGGGATAACCAGCTTTTCCCGCATATGGCCGACGGCCTCGTCAAAGAGCAGAACCACCGGTGTGCGGTAGGTTTCTGCCATATTGAAGGCATCTACCGTCATTTTAAAGACATCCTGGTGGTTGGAGGCGGTAAGGGCAATGATCGAGTGGTCGCCATGGGTGCCCCATCTTGCCTGGTTGATATCTCCCTGGCTGACATGAGTTGGGTTGCCGGTGGATGGGCCGCCTCTCTGGACATTGGCTATAACGCAGGGAATCTCGGTCATGCAGGCGTAGCCGATGGCTTCCTGCTTCAGGGAGAACCCAGGACCGCTGGTAGCCGTCATCACCTTTTTACCGGTAAGCGATGCCCCGATGATGGCGCACATGGATGCGATCTCGTCTTCCATCTGGATAAACTTCCCCCCCTTTTCCGGCAGACGCCTTGAAAGGTGCTCGGCAATTTCCGTTGAAGGGGTTATCGGATATCCGGCAAAAAAGTCGACGCCGGCATAGAGCGCCCCTTCGACACAGGCCTCGTTCCCCTGAACAAATCGCATATTTTTACTCATTCTCTCCACCCTCCTCTATCAGCACCTCGATTGCCAGATCCGGGCACCGCAATTCACACATCCCACAACAGATGCAGTCTTCCGGTCGGACTGCTGTGGATTTATCTTTCGAGTCCAGCTCCAGAACCTTTGTCGGACAAAATTTGACGCAAATTCCGCACCCTTTGCACCAGTCCCGGTTTATCACCAGCTCTTTCAGTTTTTTCCTGGCATACCTTTGTTCCTTTTGATTGAGTGTCCCTTTTCGAGTGTCCCTTTTCGAGTGTCCCTTTTCTCTTGGGTCTATCATGTTGACTTACAAAATTAGCCACCTGAAATCGCGGGATAGACATCAATAACATCAGATTCCGCTACAATGTCCTGACTGGTGAGAACCTTGCCATTGCTGATCGCAAGAACTTCTCCGCATTCTGATGCAGTTCTTGCGATGCATTGATTCAAGATTTTTTCAAACTTTACCGGCACCATGCTTTCTAACTACATACTGCCCACATCACTGAGTTTGAAATTTACCGTTACCACACCCTGGCCTCCGCGGTTTCCTGATCTGTGAT
>WTAT01000030.1 GCA_013139415.1 Desulforhopalus sp. | reverse complement strand
TGTGAAGATCAGATTTCTCCCGTAACCACCATACTGCACAGGCTTTCAGATCATCAATATCCCGGAACTTACGTCCACCCAGCAAATTATTCTCAATATATTGAAATGGTCTTTCAATCTTACCTTTCGTTTCTGGCCGTCCCCGCTGACAGGCAATGGGTCGGCAATGGTAGTGGGTGATAAAGGCGGAAAATGCTGGGTTGAAGATCGGCTGTCCTGCTTCCCATCGCAAGACAACGGTCTTTTCGCTATCATACAGACAATGACGAACCACACCACCAAAGTGGTTGAAAGCATCCTGATGACGCCGGATCAGTGTGTGAAAATCCCGTCGAGGTGTGAAATCGATATACTGCCGCCTGGAAAAACCGAGGATATACGAAAAACAGTTGAGCTTAGTTCTACCTGTATCGGTGAAATCAATGGTGTAGGGGGACCAGTCCATTTGCCCCTGAAGGCCCGGATCAGTCTCAAAACGAATCACCGGATTCTTTTTCGGTAAAGGGCGAAGAGTACGCAGCCGCTCTCTGAGGATACTGATGCCCCCGTTATAACCACTGTTTACCAGTTCCTCAAAAACACGTTGACCGGTGATCTTGGGAAAATCCTCAAAAAGTGTTTTGATCTGATCTTCATAAGCATCCAGTTTACTGGCCCGAATAATAGCTTTCTGCTGTTTTTGCCGGACTACATCATGTCCGTGTTCCCGCTGGTCACCATCCTTGCGCAAAATCCTGCGTACTGTATTGCGGCTGACGGAAAAATGTCTGGCCAGCCCCCGGATACTCCATCCCTCACTATGCATAAGAACGAGGTGATGTTCCAGCTCTTTACGATTACGAATGAAGGGAATCATAGTTATTTTGCGGGGTGATAGCGTGCTGAAGATCACTGTGAACTTGCTCCACGCTGGTTATAGCCTGTTTGCAGCAGTTGATGAGGTGTAGTTCTTCCTTTTCTGTAAACTGACCAAGCTCTGTGGAACCGATAGCGCATGCCGCAGAGAGGCAATACTTCTCCATAACCAGCAGTTTTCGTTGTAGCTCGTTCACGAGAGGATCGAAATTCTTGTCCTGAACGACTTCCACCTGGCCTTCGGGACGAAGTAACTCCCAGGGATGTGACAGAATGGATTCATGGTCATGCTTTGGTCTGGTCATTAAAGCTACTGCTATCTTCCTGACCTCACGACAGTTCAGTTGATGTTTATTTATTGCTTTCAGAAGAGACTCCTGGTTGCCACGTGGCAACCGAGCAAGTTCTCTTCCCATGCTAACGGGGATCAACCCAAGCCTGATACTGCTTTGTGCTTCATCGCATAATCGTTCTATGAGTGCAACCCGTCTGCAGACCCAGCTCTTGTGTCGTCCGAGCAAAACAGCGATCTCAACCTGTGATAACTGGTTTTCATGGCAAAGAGAATGCACCACCAACGCCTCCTCCATGTTGCTAATGGATTTACCGACCCAGTTTAACTGCATAATGACTGCCTTACTACTGCGATCATTCAATTCCAGGATACGAGAACGAAGATATGAAAAGGAGAGAGCAAGACCTCCACGCAGTCGTTTGAAGCCATCAAGAAGTTCATATCCCTCCGAACCGCTCCGGGTGACCACTACCGGGGTCAGTTGGCCATACTTTTCCAGGGAACGTACCATGGCCTTGTCTGCTTTAGGGTTGATGATTCGCAACCCGGCATATCGGTCCCCGAATTGGTAGATGGAAATATCTGTTGTGTCCTGTGCAGTCTCGGTCATTATCACCCCCCTATTATAGATAAATAATGATACTTAAGGAGACCTAATAACCCTATCACTTCTTGAACAGTCGCTTCTAAGTAGTTGATCAGCTTCTACTGATATTTCAGCAGTTTGCTTGCGTATCACTTCTTGAACTCTTTTTAAGAGTACTTGTGATATATACTCTATAATTACAGACTGTTGCACGCCTATCACTTCTTGAATGACTTTTTGGGGTAGTTGAGGTGATTTGCCAACTTTTTTCGATCGAGAGGGAGGGTTTTCAGAAGTTGTTTCCTGACTTTGACAGGCTTGAAGTTTCTTGCTTAAATGAATGGCCTGGAAATATGGCCGGTTCTGCTGATTCCATTGAGCACATTTCCTGGTATGCCATTCAGCTTTGCATTCCTCAGCTCCGCACGTCTTTTGACGAACTCCAAGACGTGGATTCGGCATAAACCACTTACTGCATATTCTACAGGGACGTTTTTTGATATAACCGTTGCTTGCCATGATGTCCTCCTGGATGACTCAGGAAAACAATAGGATGTGAAAAAGGGAAGTGAGGAAAAAAGAAAAAATGGGTGGGTCTCTAAACCGGTGCGATAAAGTTACTCACCATCGGTCAGGTGGGTCAGTTTTTCACCGCTGGGTGGGTCAACTCTTGGCCGGTGGTGACACATCAATAGGGCCGACATTAGAGTGACCTCTAGCTGCTCTTGGATCGTATGATCCAGAGCGGATGCCTCCTTAAACAGTTGCACTCGCGTACTCCGCGCCCAGCGGACAATAGCCGCCAAGGCGAACGCTGTCACA
>WTAT01000252.1 GCA_013139415.1 Desulforhopalus sp. | reverse complement strand
CCAACTCGTCCCTTGAGACACCCAGCCTACCAAAACATCCAGTTACCTGTTATAATAACATACACTCCTAATCCAAGATTGGTGACACCATGGGCAACGATTACCCCCTTTAGTTTTTTCAGGAATACCAACAAAAAACCATAGAGCAACCCAGCAATTATCCCCACAATAACTCGGTGATGCTCAACACCAAATAAAACCGCCACACCCAAGAACGAGAACCAGGTAAAAGCCCCCATGGGCACTGAGCGAAAATCTGGATTGATCAAATAACGCATGAAAAAGGAACGCCAGAACAGCTCTTCCATAACCGGCACAACCAGTGACGAACCGATTAACCGCACACCAATCAGCCCAAATGCAACCGCCTGGGATTCACCCAGCGCATAGGGATCAAAGCCTGCGCTTTCCCCCACTTGAAAGAGATATTGTTCGGGTACAATCCAGATAACCAGCACCAGAAGACCGCAGAAAATAGCCGTTAGCAATTCACTCAGTGAAAGCCCAGAAGAAAAATCAGCAGCATATTTATGTCGCCAGAACCAGAGCAAGGCACCGACGAGGATAGTTTTTGCGATATAGAAATAGGGGCTCAACTCTGGAAAAAACCGAGCAGGCTCAGTCAGTAATAAAAAGAGTGCAAACGGGAGTACATATGGAAGCCATGGTTTTTCCAGTAGTTGCTTTATCCTGTCACTTTGTGTTTTCTCAAGGGGGTACTGAACTGAGTCCCGGCTTACTTCGCGTTTACCGGGGTTAATTTGTATGTATCTCATGTTTTTTCAGGAGGTCATGCAAGGTTGGACGGCTTATTTCAAGGAGTTTTGCGGCCCGGCTGATATTATTGCCACTTAAGGCCAGGGCCTGGTGGATAGCATTTTTCTCGGCAAAATCCCGAGCCTCCTTTATAGTGGAGAGTTTCTGTTCTTCCTGATCAAAAGAGAGTTCCTCCAGCCCCAGATCAGTTGCAGAAATAACACTATTCGATGTGGTTCCTAGAGCCCTCCGGATTCGGTTCTGAAGTTCCCGGACATTGCCTGGCCAGTCGTGAATATTTAAATTACCAAGAGCCGTCGGGGAAAAGGATGTCTGCCCCCGTTTGAGTTTGCAGGATTCCACCTGTAGGAAGCTATGGGCCAAGAGCAAGATATCTTCCGGTCGTTCTTTTAAATTGGGTATTTTTATCGGTACAACACTTAGTCGATAGTAAAGGTCTTCGCGGAAGGTTCCCTGCTGAGCAGCTTCCTCCAAATTAATATTGGTAGCCGCAATGATACGCACATTAAGAGTAATTGTTTTGTTTCCGCCAACCCGTTCAATCGTCGATTCCTGGAGAACCCGCAGGAGTTTCACCTGCAGGAGCAGGGGCAGTTCACCTATCTCATCTAGAAAAATTGTGCCCCCATCAGCCTGCTCAAATTTGCCAATTTGACGCCCTGCTGCTCCCGTGAAAGCCCCCTTCTCGTGGCCAAACAATTCGCTTTCAATCAGGTTTTCAGGAATGGCACCACAATTGATGATGACCAGCGGTTTGTCTGCTCTCTTGCTCAGGCCATGTATTGCGTGGGCTGCAACCTCTTTACCTGTTCCAGTGTTGCCGGTGATCAGCACCGGATAATCGGTCTTACTGACCTGTTTCAGGCGTTCAAAGAGTTTGATCATAATCGGTGAGACACCGATCATACCGCCCAGTGAACCGCTTTGGCTGCTTTCCAGCTGAAGTTTACGGTTAGCCTCCTCCAGCGCATGAATATGAAATGTCCGGGAAAGAATGATCTTAAGTATCTTCAGGTCAATCGGTTTTGCATAAAAATCGGAAGCGCCGAGTGCGATGGCTTTAATAGCGTTTTCATTTTCGGCATTGCCAGTGATGACAATCACACAGGCGTGTGGGGCTAAAGAAGATATCTGTTCGAGGAGTGCAAAACCCTGCTGGGGAGTATCTAGGTGGGGTGGTAGGCCAAGATCTAAAATAACTACTGGAAAAACACCGGAAGCAAGGAGCGGCTTAGCCTGTTCTGCGTCTGAGGCAATAGTGATTTGGTATTCCTTATCCAAGCCCCAGCGGAGCTGCTTAGCTACCGATTTTTCATCTTCAATTACAAGGAGTTTCTTTTTCATAAGTCGAGATTAAGTTACAAATGCAATTCTTTTATTTTTAGTTAGATGGGTGCTCGATTTTACGCTCTGCACCGTCCCAATCGGCAACAGAAATGTTTGATTAAATCATAATTAGCTTATCGGGATTAATGTTAGCAGATTTTAGAAATAAAAGGAAATTGACACCGCCTGATTGCACTACTCCTAACTTTGGGGTCCTGTCGATTTATATGATCGATCTGGTCGCCAGGTATGTCTGACATGTAGTATAGGATTGGAGCGATGTTTTCGATATATTTCTGCAAGAACAAATATGGATGTGATTTCAGCCTCATTCTTGTTGTCTGCCTGGAAATAGTATAGAAAGGATACTTTGAAAAGATTCATCGTTTATCTGGCCTTAATATTATGGAAATTATAAACAAATTATTGATCGAAGCTGTGCAGGGAGAGACCGATGCCGAAGAGCGGTATATGGTCTTTGCCGGGCAGGCTGTTAGTGAAGGGTATCCTGGAGTGGCCGCGCTTTTTACCGGGCTTTCCTATGCCGAAGCCGTTCATGCTGCAAATCATAAAAGAGCTTTGGAGAAAAACAGCTATAGCGGGGCTCTTCCCAAGGCCACGATACCTAAAAGCCATGACTCAACACTTGATAACCTTAGGATGTCCCTTAAAGGGGAACTTGAAGAATTCTCGACAATGTATCCATCGTTTCGGCGGCAGATCACCAAAAAACATGGTGATGTATTTATTGCCAAGATAGCCCTGCTTTCAATTAAGTGGGCCGCTGAGTCCGAGAAAAATCATCACGCTCTTCTGCTGGCTGCAGCTAAAACTGTGGAGGCGGGAGGTGATATGGACTCGGGAGATTATTATCTGTGCACGGTCTGTGGCAACCTGCATTTTTCTGCCGCGCCGCCAGAGGAACTCTGTCCAGTCTGTGG
>WTAT01000182.1 GCA_013139415.1 Desulforhopalus sp. | reverse complement strand
GATCCATGTCATCAGTGTAGTACAACGCACTAATCGTTGCCGTAGTCCAATTGGCGGCATTCAGGATTGTTAAAACAAACGACCGTTTAAATTAATAAATACTATTCCTTGAGTGCGATTTTGAGTTGATTTGTTTGTATTCATTTGTATTCTTACAGAATACAGAATACAGAATACAGAATCAGGAGGTGTTTTTATGAAAGCGACAACTGTTCGTATTGATGACGATACGCTCAGCTGCGACACACAAAGATTTTTTCTTACCCAGGCAAGAGCTGCAAGCCAATCGTAAAAAAAGTTTATCGCAATAAAGTAGTAGACATTCAAACGCCAATATTGTAGGGTTAATCATCCACAACTCCCTCCTACGGTGTTTAACATGACGATATCACAAGTCGCAGAAATTGAACAATGTGGTCGCACATTCACAAATCAAGAAATTGCAGAAATTGCAGAGACCGTCAAAGTATTCCCCAACCTCAGCCAAACGACACTGACTGAAACAATTTGCGAGCACCTTGAGTGGTTCACTGCTACAGGGCGCTACAAGAAAGACGCCTGCCTCAAGCTCTTAAGAAAAATTGAGGCAGCTGGCACCATCAACCTTCCTCCAAGGCGTACACGAGCAAAGCCACACACATCAAAAGCAAAAATTGCATTTTCCAAAACACCACCGACTCACCAACCAGTCCATTGCAAACTGAAGGATGTGCGACCGATTTCAGTTAAGCCGGCAGCAAGCAGAAATGAGGTGGAGCTATGGAATCAGTACGTAGGACAATATCATTATCTTGGCTGCAAACAACCCTTTGGATGTTTCATAAGATATTTTGCAAGATCCGCCAATGGCGAAATATTGGCGTGTGCACTTTTTGCGGGTGCCGCGAAGTCTATCTCAGCTCGTGACAATTGGATTGGCTGGAACAGCACCCAGCGTCTTCGGAATTTACCATGGGTCGTTAACAATTCCAGATTTATTATTATGCCATGGGTAAAAATCCCGCACCTGGCAAGTCATGTGCTTGGTCAAATACGGAGAAGAATTACCAGCGACTGGTTTACCCTTTGGGGGTACCGTCCACTTTTAATGGAAAGCTTTGTTGATCCTGCAAGATACGATGGTACTTGCTATAAAGCATCGAATTGGAAACTTGTCGGCAAAACAACGGGCGAAGGCTTGGCTCGCACAGGCAAAACATACACAACCACGCCAAAGTTGATTTTCACCATGCCATTACAAAAAAACTTTCGCAGACAACTATGCCGTGAATACCTTATAGGGAGGGTTGAAATATGAAGATACCACATCTGACACGAGAAGAAATCGAGGAACGCAACAGTAAAAAAAATACTCGCAGAACCAATTACGTCTCCTTCAAGAGGGGAAAGGACTAACACCTCACAAACGAACACATATCAGCAACAACATCTGTGAATACACAACCGTTGACGAAGAAAAACTGGCAAGAACTGGGATTACGATTCAACAGGTACAAGTATATCGCACTCAACTCCCGACACTACTCAAGCGACTGGCCAGGATTCCAGATCCAAGGAACCCCAAAAAAAGCAAACATAAACTGACTGTATTGCTGCTTTACGGCATTCTGACATTTACTTACCAGATGTCGTCCAGGCGTGAGGCAAACAGAAAAATGACGACACCGCAGTTTGTCGAAAACCTGCAACTACTTTTTCCGGAACTGGAAAGTATCCCCCACCATGATTCCCTCCAACGCTTACTGGCAACAATAGATGTCAGACAGATCGAACAAGCCCATATTGAATTGATCCGTCGTCTGATAAGGAACAAAAAGTTTTATCGCTATTTGATTAATCACAGCTATCCAATAGCAATTGATGGCACACAAAAATTCAAGCGGGATGAAATATGGAGCGAGGAATGCAGCGGGCGGACAGTTGGGAAGGGTGACAAAGCAAAACCTCAATATTTTGTATATACGCTGGAAACGACCTTGTCTTTCCATAACGGCATGGTAATCCCGTTCATGAGTGAATTCCTGGAGTACACCAAAGGCGATACGGCGGAGAAAAAAGAGGATTGCGAGACGAAGGCATTTAAACGCCTCGCGATCCGATTGAAAAAAGAGTTTAAACGGTTACGGGTAACGCTATTATTAGACGGTTTGTATCCCAGTGGCCCTATTATGGAGATATGCCGGAAAAACAAGTGGGATTTTATGATAGTCTTGCAAGACCAGTCCTTACCAAGTGTCTGGGAGGAATTTTATAGTTTGGCCAAGCTCCAGTCAAAGAATACAGCAAGCATGAAATGGGGAGACCGAGAGCAGGAGTTCGAGTGGGTCAACGAGATCGAATATTACTATGGCCAAAATCAGAAGAAGAAAATTGTTATTCACATGGTAACATGTCAAGAACAGTGGCAGGAAGTTGAGCAAGCATCCGGTGAAATCATAAACAAAACATCAAATCATGCCTGGATATCATGTAAACCATTCACAAAAAACAATCTTCATGAACGTTGTAATCTGACAGCTCGTTATCGCTGGGGAATAGAAAACAATATCCTGATCGAGAAACATCATGGATATCAATATGAGCATTGTTTCTCTTATAACTGGAAAGCTATGAAGGGGTATCACTACTTGATGCACTTGGCACACCTGCTGAATGTTCTCACAGAATATTCAGAAAAGCTTTCCGGGTACATTAAGAAAAATGGTATACGCAATCTTATCCAGTTTGTTTTTATAACTCTTACCGGCCCCTGGCTTGATGGTGACATTGAAGAACAAGCCACCACCCCCTGCCAATTGCGGTTAATGTAAGGAACAACAACTTTCCGCCAAACACCATGCTAAAAAAAAATGAAGGAATAGCTGCGGGTTGCATTTAGATAGGTGCGGCAAAAGATATGCTAAACTGCGATGACTGCGCTTGGAAATGATGTGAATACAAGAAATTGCGACAAGAGCCTATGCAGCAATACATTTTATTCACCAAATTTACCATGCCACAGTGGGTGAAAAATCTTTGTGCGTCACAGCTGTATCACTAAAACGAAGCTTGACAATATCTCCAGCCCGGAGTCCAAGACGTGCGAGAAGAAGTATAATTGCGCGATCTCGCCTACCAGTCGGTGAATTCAAATCACAAGAAATGATAATACGCTCCACTTCTTCCGGTTGTAAGTACCGGGGGAGAGAGGAGAGACGCCAATGCACCAATACTGGAATAGCTTGATCCAGATAAGCTTCACACTTCCCTTCAGCAATTAGAAAACGCAGAAACATACGAAGTGCTGATGTACACTTTTTGGCTGATGCCCAGCCTGTATGTTGATTTTTTTCAATTACAAACTGACGCAAGCTTTGAGCATCAAATTTGTTTGGTTCCTCACCAAGGCGTGTTAGCAAATCACGAAGCGATAAACTGTAGCTTTGAAGAGTAGAATCACTGGTTCCTCGTTGCTTGCACATCCACTCGCGGAACTGGATA
>WTAT01000514.1 GCA_013139415.1 Desulforhopalus sp. | reverse complement strand
ACAAGCTCCTAGATCCGTTCAGAGGCTTTTTACAGGTTATAAAAGTCGACACATCGTACCCATTTCCTGCAACTCAGGCAAGTTTTTCCAGGGCTATTTTGATGCAAGCAAGAGGTAGGGTGATTAGAATAACAGTGGTACTATCGTTTTTTTGTTAATTACTCTTTCGTCGAATGCCCATACCTGCCATATACCTCCGTTGCTTAAAGGTTTCGAGCCCATGCCGCGATAGCCCGAATATCCTGAGGTGTTGTGCGACAACAGCCACCGATCACCCTGGCTCCGAGAGCAAACCAGTTACGAGCATGCTCTGTATAGGAGAAATCCGTGGAACCGCCATCCCAGATTTTAGCGTCAGCATCATAGTGCTCCCCTGAGTTGGGATAGACTATGACCGGCTTATCCGTTCCCTTTCTGATCTCAGCAATCAAAGAAGCAACGTATTCTGGAGCAGTACAATTAACACCTACTGCCGCTACCTGCTCATGCCCCTCTAGCCATCGAGCACAATCTTTGATTTTTTCACCGCTATTGATATGCAGACCATCTTTTGCACTAAAACTGACCCAGCCACAAATGCCGGGATTTTCCTCCATCAGACCTACAATCACTTGGGCCTCAATAAGGCAGGGGATTGTCTCACAGGCAAGAATATCTGGTTCTGCCTGAATAAGGGTCTGCAAACGCTTGCGGTGAAAGGCGACCAACCCTGCCTCATCAAGTGTATAATCGCCACGATATTCTGAACCGTCTGCCAGATAAGCACCATAAGGACCAACAGATGCCGCTACCAGAGGTTTTGGGCGGTTTATGCGATTTTCAGGCTTCGCCCAGAAAGCATCTCTGACCTTGGTGGCAATTTTAATGGACAACTGTATCAGTTCTCTGGCTTGCTCTTCACTCAGGCCTCTTTTCATGAAGCCTTCGTAGGTCGCCTGATAACTTGCCGTAATAACGCAGTCAGCTCCTGCTTCAAAGTAGTCGGTGTGTACGGCACCGATCACTTCCGGGTTTTCCATAAGGATTTTCGCCGACCATAAGGAGTCGTTCAGATCACAACCCCGGCGCTCCAACTCAGTGGAAAATGCTCCATCCAGGATTATGAGTGGCAAGGTGTCGAGAATGTTTTTAAGAGGATTCATCTTGAGTATTTTCGCCATTTTTCTAGTTTAAAAGCATACTGGTTTCCATCGCCAGCACCTTTATTTGTTCACAAGAAAGCACAGAACATTTTTCCACAGAATTAGCCAAATAATCGAAGATCCCAAGGGAAGACCAATGTTGATTTGGAGTTTGAGGGTTCTTCCGGATTAGCGTACTTGAAAAGAGAAAAGTATAGAAAAAAGGGGCTGCTTCAGAAATTAAATGTGTTAAAAATAACAATTGAATACGGCCTGTCCCCCTGCTCTTTTCGGTTCGAGACAACGAGCAGAGGGGGGGGGAAGGGAGGCTATCAACACAAGAAAAGGATGCTTCACCTGGTGACCAAGCTAGGAGGCTGTCCGAGAATGCCCTTTATCCTCAACTCCTCGTTATTCCGAAAAAATAATGCTCGTAATATCAAACATATGACTGTGCTTATTTTTTCGAAATGCCTCGATTTTAGAAGAAATGTCTATTCTCGGACAGCCTCCTTATAGTGTTTCCTCGACCGGCAATGGATTTCATCGAGGAAAGTTCCAATATGAAAGTTCCAATATATTTGGTCAAACTGATCCTCTTGCCATTGTCCCCCCTTGTAAAACGAAAAAAATTACTTTCCAACAGCCACTTCAAATGGCTCTAGACCGACTCTTTCAATCATTTTCCCAAGGCGTTCAGCTCCCTTGGCATTCTCCTTATAATACGTCACAACATCGTCGACGGCCTTGAGGGCGGCTTCATCATCAAGACCACTGATTAATTCCTTGCCGATGCGGGGCTGAGATCCTACATTCCCACCAATTGTGAGAATCCAACCGTCTCTATCTCCAATCAAGCCAACATCTCTCACCCATGATTCAGCACAGCTCAACTTACATCCAGATACGGCCATCTTGAATTTTCCCGGCGTTTGAAAGGCATGATATTTTTCATCCATTTTCATTCCAACTCCAATGGCATCCTGCTTTCCAAGCCTGCAAAAAGTATTTCCCGGACAGGTGCGAATACTCCGGACACACAAACCCACAGCTGCACCTTTTGCCAACCCAAGCTCCTCCCACACCGCATCAATGTCCTCTTCTTTGAGACCAACAATGGCTATACGTGTGGCGCCAGTGATTTTTAGCGCTTTTGCATTATATTTCTCAGAAACATCGGCAATCTTTCTGAGTAAATCAGGGGTGACAAGACCACAAGGAATATGTGGTGCAATGGCATAGCTGTCTTCCTCTTTCTGGGGGATTACCCCTTTTTCTCCAAGTTTAAGCATTAATAAATCTCCAAATTAAATTGTTGGTTAAATAGCTCCCCCCCTCAAGGGGGGACTAAACTGAGTACCCCCTTGTGGGGGGTTAGTGCCTTGGAGGTTACTTTAAGTTCCCCTTTTCAAAACCCTCTCCAGATTTCTTGTTTTTTTACCCGTCAGGTAAGCGTCAGACTCCGAGCGAGCACTAAATAGTGTTTGTCCTGAAACAAAACAGGACCGAGGAGAGGAAGACACAGCAACCCCTGGCAACGCAAAGAAGTATCACGCTGCCAAGGTGAGTTCTTATAGGATCAGGCAAGTTTTTCTGCAAGTGCTTTACCATACGCCTGACAGGCTTTCAGGCCTTCATCACTTACTACCATTTCTTCAGTAAGGTTTAACGGCCCTAGATCTGTCATATCCATCTTGAAAACATGTTGCATGGTCTCGAAAATCATTGGGGCGCTTTCACCGCTATGGGTGTGGGATCCAAAAGCTCCACCAAATTTGCCTACCAATTGAGCTTGTTGAGCTTTGAAAAGAAACTGTTTCATTCCACCCGTCATATCTTTGTGATAAGTCGGACAACCAAAAACATAGCAGTCATATCCGCTAATACCTTCTTCGTTTTCAATAGCAGAGATGGGTTTTACTTCCACTTCACAGCCTGATAATCGAATACCTTCTGCAATGTAATTTGCCATTGTTTCAGTTTTTTTGGTTCGACTGGAATAGGCAATAAGTGTTTTTTTCATGAAACCTCCTTCAGGGATTGAATGGTTGGGAACTCAACTTGCAGAATAAACTGGTGATGAGACCCCACAGCTCGGTTAAATTGCAAATCAATTCATTTTTCTAACAACAATTCGAAAGAATTACAGGACAAAGAATGTTCACATTTGTTATTTTGTCAATGAAATAAATAGGAATAATTCCTATTCACGACATTGTAGTACACTTTCAACCCGGTTGCTCAAGAAAATATCTATCAATTGAGCAAAATGATTCTATTCCAACTATGCCTTTCCCTTACCAGCTGTTTAATTCAACTGCACCAGACTAAACAGCAAGGTTGCATCAAGAATTATTACCTCGGTATTTACGAAAAAATGCTGTAAGCAAGATTGATGGTGTCGTTAAAACTACCCAAAGGGCAGAGATATTTTCATCCGAAGTCTACGCTTATCTGCTTCGTTGTGCGCCCGTAGGGGATAAGCGTAGACTCCTAAATGGCCGTTTCAGGATAGAAACTAAATAATAATTGTAAATGCAGAGGTTTTAAATGCAGGAGTTACAAAAGAAATATGGAATTTGGACAGCAGCCGCGATGGTAATCGGCATAACCATTGGGTCTGGTGTCTTCTTCAAAGCAGATGATGTCTTGGCTGCCTCTGGAGGGAGTCTGCCAATAGCCATGTTTGCCTGGTTTATAGGTGGGTCGATCATGGTGGTCACCGCCTTTGTTTTCGCCAGGATTGCCACACGGATTGAGAAAGTGAATGGGGTTGTGGACTACTTTGAAGAGGCCTATGGCTGGCGCGCCGGGTACCTGGTCGCCTGGTTTATGACCTTTATTTATTATCCCACTCTGGTGGCGGTTTTGGCCTGGGTTTCTGCAAATTACACCACTGGTCTGCTGGGATTTGAGCACGGTGTCTGGTTCATATCCGTCATTTATCTGGTCTTTTTTTTCCTGTTAAATTGTTACTCCCCGGTGCTGGCAGGAAAATGGCAGGTTTCTGCAACTGTCATCAAGTTAATTCCACTTGCTCTGGTGGCTGTCGTCGGCCTGATTATCGGTTTGTCGAACGGTCAGACAATTTCCAGCTTTACCAATGCGGCAAGGACTATATCCAGCGGTGGAGGACTAGCCGTTGCCACCCTGGCCACGGCATTTGCCTATGAAGGATGGATTATCGCCACCTCTATTAATGCTGAACTCAAAGATGCAAAACGTACCTTGCCAAAAGCTCTGTTCTTTGGTTCAACAGCTGTAGTCATTATTTATATGCTCTATTATCTGGGAATTTCAGGGGTACTTTCTAACGAGCAGGTACTTGCAGCAGGTAATGACGCTCCGGTTCAGGTTATTTCCCTGATTTTCGGCCGGATGGGAGGAACTCTGCTCACTGTCTTTGTGATCATTTCCTGTCTTGGCACCCTGAACGGCTTGATTATGGGCGCATCCCGGGGAATGTTCGCTATCGCCTCCCGGGGTTTAGGACCTAAAGCAGATTTTTTTGGCGCCCTTGATCCCACAACCAACAGCACTAAAAACTCTGCAATCCTGGGTTTTGCTCTTTCCGCTTTTTGGCTGTTGGTCTGGTATGGAAATTTTGCCGGATGGTTCGGAAAATTCATGGATATCTCTGAACTCCCCATTGCCTTTCTCTACATGATTTACATCTCGCTCTATGTGTGGGTCATGAAAAAATTCACTGACCTTGGCCCAATCAGCAGGTTTCTGGCTCCGTTACTGGCCGGAGCCGGCTCGTTGTATATTATCTGGGGGGCAATTCAGAAAGATATGTTCATCCATTTCTTCATGCTGACTGTTGCAATTCTTATTGCCGGTTTACCCTTCATGGGCCGCAATAAAAATCACATCCTCCAATCAAGCCAGTCTTAGCCATTGCAAACCTGGTACATCAAAGGGTTTTGTTGACCCTTTCTATGGAGTTTTGCAGATCTTCCCGCATCTTCTCTGTGTAGGGATTATATCTCTGAAGATCTAAAAAGAGCTGCCAGCTGTCATTGCAGGTCTGCGCCATGATCTCCATGAGCATTTTGTATCCTTGGGTATCAATGGACGTAGGGTGCAATTGTAAATCAGCAAACACCCTGCCCATATAATGGGTGATACCTTGGGAATACGCGGTCATTTCGTCATGTTTTTCCGGCGTCATCAATTCAACTTGCAGCGACTTTGCCGTAAAATACCGTACCCATTCATTAAACATCATCGTATTTACACTGATATTGCACATCACCATCGCCAGCTTTCTGTCGACCTGCGGGTACGAATCGGGACCAAACATCGGGTGGGTGGCAATGATTTTACTCCCACTGGGTAAATACTTTTTCATCCAGCTGACCGGAAAAACCTTTACTGAACAGGTATCAAAGAAAAGTGTTTCTTTCTTACAGAACGGTCTGGCTTTTTCTAGTACCTCCTCAAAAGATGAGATGGCAATACAAAAAAAGAGGGCGTCGCAATCAAAAATTTCCTCTGCATCACACACCTCAATTCCAGCTTTCACTTCATCTGGTTTCAAGCCACGCCTGGAAAAAACCTTTACCTGAAAATCTTCGCTCAGAATATCCGCCCAGAGTTTCCCAAACCGCCCATAACCGTAAACGGATACCACTTTTTTTGACATAATGCTTTTGATCTGAAAAGTTTAAATTGATCAGTCGAGAGTTTCTTCCTTCTCGGACACCTGCTGAGTACTCTTTTCGCTGTTCTTCCTTTTTTTCTCTGCCCTGCGCCGGGCAAGTTGAGTAATCATAACGGGAATCATCAGGATGAGGCCGACAAAACCGCTTTTAATACCGGGAGCAACAAACAGCAGGGCAGCAAAAAAGGTTACCCATCTCTCAATTTTCGACATGTACGAAAAAAAATACCCGGTCAAGGCAGCTCCGATAAAGACAATACCGATGGCACAACCCATGACCGTTGTCACGAAAGCCTGCCAGGTAAAGCCATCGGTGACAATCAGCATAGCCGGCGAATAGACGAAGACAAAAGGAACCAATGCCTTGGCCGATGCCAGTCGAAAAGCTGTGTTGCCGGCCTTGAATGGATTAGCCCCGGCAATGCCTGCCCCCGCATAGGCAGCCAGGGCAACAGGTGGTGTAATATCAGCCAGGACGCCGTAATAAAAGACAAAAAAATGGGCAACAATAGGCGCCACTCCAAGAAGCCCCAGGGCCGGTGCAGCTATGGCCACCAGCACGATATAGGTGGCCGTAGTCGGGATACCTGCCCCTAAAAGGATGCAGGCAACTGCAGTAAAGATAAGGGTCAGAAACAAGGTGAGACCCTGAAGATCGGTAAAACCAAAAGGAATAAAGGGAACGATGATCCCAGCCAGCTGTTGGGCGGAGCTTGTCACCATGAAGGAGACTTTAAACCCCATTCCGGTCAGACTGACCACCCCGACAATGATACCGACTGTGGCCGCTGAAGCGCCAACTGCCAGGGCATATTTAGCACCTAACTTAAAACAGTCATAGAGATCCGGCAGGATCAGGCGATTGCGGGGATTGAGAAATCCGACAACAATACAAGCCGTTATCCCCCCAGAAAGCGGCATTATATGGCGTTCTGCCGTAGGCGATAATGGCAATCAAGAGAATCAGCGGAACCAGGACCGGCCAGCCCTCACGCAGAACTTTAATGAATTGAGGCATCTCGTCCGGCCGCAAGCCACGCAACCCAAGTCGTTTCGCCTCCAAATGGACCATGGTGAAGATGCCGAGGTAATGCATCATTGGCGGGACCACCCGCATATCGCCCGGCAACACATGATGCCAGATCGATAAAGAGCTGACCGGCACCAACGCGGTTAGCCAGTACCCCGAAAAGCACAAAATGAAAGACGTAGGTGGCAACAACACCCACCGCGATACCGTAGATGCCCTGGCTGGTAAGGTATAAATGATTAACCAGCCCTTTCCAGTCGGCACCGGGATGGACAAGAACCCCTGGCGCATACCTCCCATAGAGGGCGTAAAGAATGAAACAGACGGCGATCACCGGCAAGGCAATACCCATCGACCTGCGAGTGGCCTCCAGGACCAGTACGATCATCAAACTCCCGAAAACCACATCAACGGGGAGAGGATCGCCCACACGAAAGGCCAGATTATCAAACACATAAGGGATGTAAAGACAGGTCACTGCGGCAGTGATTGCAAGCAGCCAGTCAGTAAGGGGTATCTGACCAATGGCCGGGAATTTGTTTTGAATATTTTTTTTACGGGAACCAAAAACAAGAAAAATCAGCCCCAGAACGAAGGCAAGGTGAACTCCACGTTGGGTGGACTCCCTCAAGAGGCCGAACCCGGCTGTATAATAGTGAAAGCAGGACAGGGTAGCGAGAAGAACCCCCACAACCCAGGTGGCAGGTGGTGTCATGGGCCGCATCTGGATCTCCGGATCGTATTCCTCTTCGAGTTGCTGCGCTTTTTTCTGGTCGAGTTCCAGCATAATACCTGTACCGTGTTTACAGCAATATTACCAGAGACAGCAATGCTGCCTGTCCACATAAAAGACCGGAGGACGGAATCAGTCGTCCCCCGGTCGTGAAAAAGTTCAAATCAATTTTTGATTACGTATGAAACTCAGCTGTTTTTTTTGTCATTCCCGCCTGCGCGGGGATGACAACCCTGCGGGATTTTATTTCTCTTTTGTTATCAACATATTAAGCCTACACTCACATAATTGGCTGAGTTTCATACGTAATCAGGAATCAATTACTTCAACAATCCGGCTTCTTTGTAATACCTCTCTGCACCAGGGTGCAGTGGAATGCCGACACCGTCGAGTGCAGTTTCCGCAGTGATTGCCTTGCCCTTGGCATGGCCCTTATCAAGAAGTGCACGGGATTTTTCGTTCCACAGGGCCTTGGTAATCTTATAGACCAGCTCTTCATCCACCTTTGCGGAAACGATCAATTGCGCACCAACCGAGAGGGATTCAGTCTCACCGATACCTTCATAGGTATCGGCCGGAATGACATCTTTGGCGAAAAAGCCGTATTTTGCAATAAGTGCATCAGCTTCAGGACCATTGATGGGGATCAGTTCTCCCCCTACGCTTGAAGCCAATTCAACAACAGATCCAGTAGGGTAGCCAGCGACGA
The DNA here is from genome assembly GCA_013139415.1 of Desulforhopalus sp. Classification (GTDB taxonomy): domain Bacteria; phylum Desulfobacterota; class Desulfobulbia; order Desulfobulbales; family Desulfocapsaceae; genus Desulforhopalus_A. The sequence goes on along the minus strand of WTAT01000514.1, from coordinate 2,858 downwards.
TAAAGAATGCATCCATTTGGTTATCTTTAATTTTCTCAATGGCCGGGTTTGGTTTAATGTAGTCTACCTCGATGTCTTTTTCAGTTAGTCCGTACGCCTCGAGGATGATCCTGGCATCTACCAGGGTTCCGGAACCTGGCTCGTCAAGAGAAACTCGCTTGCCTTTGAGGTCTTTCACAGACTTGATACCTGCTCCTTTACGAGCCACCAGATGGATGGTCTCGGGGTACAGGTTGGCAAGTGCACGGAGATCCGTAACAGCTCCTTTATTCTCGAAAATACCTGTACCGGTGTACGCCCAATAAGCGACATCCGATTGCGAAAAACCGGATTCCAACATACCGGATTTAATAGCATTAATATTGGCTACAGAGCCGTTGGCCGACTGGGCAATAGCTACAAGGCCCGGAACGCCACAACTTCCACCCTCTTCACAGGGTCTGGAGCCGGGGGGATTGGAGATACAGTGAGCGACCAGTCCTCCAATCGGATAATATGTGCCACCGGTACCACCGGTACCGATCCTGAAAAAGGTCATCTCCTGTGCTGTTGCTGTTCCGAGACCACAAACCAGTCCCAAAACCAATACATATGCCAATAGTCGTTTTCTGCTCATACTTTCCTCCGCCGATGTTAGGTTTTGTTGGATATAAAGAAAGACCCAGTGGTCCTTCAGGGTCTTTACTGAAAAAATGCCTACCTCTTGTCTTTTTTATGTTCGCAGGACAACACCTTATGTCTCGGTATGAATACGGTTGCTCAATGCAGGCAGATTGTACAGCTGTGGTGATACGATATTGCTTGCCAAAAAACTTCCTCTCCCAAAAGTAAGGGGGGGGGCAGATATAACTAACACCCCACAAGGGGGGTATAAGTGCCTTGGAGGTTACTTTAAGTTCCTAATTTCAAAACACTCTCCAGATTTCTTGTTTTTTATACCCCTCAAGGGGGTACTAAAAAGAGTGATAGAAAATCTGGAGTAAGGCACTAAGTATACCTGCCCCCTCCCTGCAACTTCCTTTAACTCATTCCAGCTGCCGTCAACTACTTTCCCGGTAAAGATGAACATCATGCTGCGGGAATGGTATGGAAAGACCTTCAGCATCAAAGCGGCGTTTAACTTCTCGCGTAATATCCCAGTAAACATCCCAGTAATCATCAGGCTTGACCCATGGACGGCAAATAAAATTAACCGATGAGTCGGCGAGTTCATGAAGCTTCACTTTTGCTTCAGGATTTTTCAGAACCAATTCATGGCCGTGAACAATGTCTTCCAGAATTTTCTGAGCTTTATCGATATCATCGCTATAACCAATACCAAATACCAGGTCAACACGGCGTTCCGTGATACCGGTAATATTAACAATGACATCACCCCAGACCGAATTATTGGGCACAATAACAAGCTGGTTATCAGGCGTTCTCAATTGTGTAGACAATAGATTCATTGATTCAACACTCCCCTGCGTACCCGCCACGCTGATGAAATCACCTACATCAAATGGCCGATACAGCAACATAAGAATACCACTGGCAAAATTACTCAGCGAGTTCTGCAATGCAAAGGCAATGACGAAACCGGCGGCACCGATAATTGCGAGTACCGGCCCGATATTGATTTCCAGTGCAGACAGTCCAACAAACAATCCAACAAATAACACCAGTCGACGCGAACTCAGCACCAGGAACTCTCGTAGGAGTGTCGAAAACTGCTTCGTCTTCGAGAAAGCTTTATTAGCCGCTTTTCCGGCAATGATGGAGAGCAGGTAAAACAGAACTATGATGACCAAAAACTGGATCAGGTTAACCGCCCAGCGAAAACCACCTTCTGGTGACATCAACCAGCCAGTAATTGTCGTCCACGTAGCACCGGCATCAGTCACATCAACCTTGAGACCTGAAACAGCTTTAACATATGTATCATATTCCAGGGTTTCACCACCTTTGGCTGTCAACTCAGCCAATACGGCATTAAACCTGTCTATCAGCGCCGTTCGTTCTGCCATTAAATCAGTAATATGTTTAATTAATGCCGTTTTCAGATCAGCCTTCCCTTCTATTGATGTCTCCGTTGGAGTAACAGATTCACCCTCTTGCTTTGCCTTACTTGTTGCAACCTCAACGGCCTTCTGCAGGGTTTTATCCTCAGCTACTTTCTTTTCAGCTTCTTTCAGGGCTTCTTCTGCTTCCTGGGTCGCCTTCTTAGTCTCTGCACTCTCAGCGCCTTCTTCTGCTTCCTTTACATCTTCCAGTGCATCCTCAACTTTCTCAGCTTTTTCGATCTCTTCCTTCTTGTAAATTGCTGCCACTTCTGCATTACTTATTTCTGTAACTTTTTTTTGCAGCAACAATAGCCAGGCCTGCGCCTCAGCTTCAAGCTCGCATTTTGTCAATGGCTTAACACGTTGCTCCAGTACTTTGACTGGTACATTCGCATCACCATTTGTTACAGTTTTAATATCAGAGGGACATTCTGCTGCAATAGCGCAATTCGGCACTATTGCCACGGCAATTGCCAACCACAGCAGCCAGCTCAACCAGGTAAGATTTTTTAACATTTGATTCAACCTCTATAGAAAGTGATTAGAAAGTGATTGCTTTTCCAGGTACCCATTAAACTCAGGGTACCTGACCATAACCGGAGACATATACTTAATATCTCGGAGTCTCGTTCCTCGCTTACCGAAGGATTATTTTTTTCACATAACGCGGATATCGGGCGAAAAGGCCGTAAATCAACAGACTCATCTATAGGTCCGATTGGTCAGGATCGACAACGAGAAACTCATCCCTAACATAAAAAAGCAAGTGAGTCCACAGTAGAGCAAACAAAGATATGCCGTTTTGACAAACGATTG
>WTAT01000443.1 GCA_013139415.1 Desulforhopalus sp. | reverse complement strand
GCCCTTTCGGAGTCTACGCTTACCTGCCCAAACTCTTCGGAATTCTCAAAAAATAATGCTCGCAATATCACACATATGGCTGTGCTTATTTTTTAAAAATTTCTCGATTTTGAACAAAATGCCTATTGTAGGACAAGCTCCTAGCTTTGAATATTACTAGAAAAACTAATGTATCAATTTGAATTTACGACATATATCCATATTGTCTTCTAGCAGAGAATTCTTGTGCAAAAACGTTTTTTCTGTGCTATTAATTTGCTGACATCATTTACTTGATAACTTTTCTCAAAATACCAATTTATAGGAGAACTTGAGTGGGAAGTGGAATAAGCTGTTTTTTTTCATTAGTGCTCCTAATGTTTCTCGGCGCCTGTGCGCCTGCCACGATGAATCAATTGATATCCGACGGAAAAGAACCACTTTCCGGTGAGCAATTGTATGAGTTGGTGAGTAACAACAGTCTGCATCTTGAAGCAATCGATTTCGATGCAAAGGTGCAATACCAGTCAAATGGTCACCTGAGTGCGACGAGTCTTAAGGGAGAGCAGGACAAAGGAAGATGGAGCATCACTTCCGATAATCAGCTCTGTATGAAATTTACTCTCTGGTATTTTGGTGATCTAAAATGTTACAAGCTTATCGAAGAAAAAGAAAAAGTAATCTTTTTTACCACTAACGGTGCAAGATATTACACAGGCACAACTTCGCCAGACCATGACGACGAACTGGTAAACCAAAACCCGGCTGAAAACAGTAAACATATAGTTCAAAGTCAGAGTGAACCCCATGTCACCCGTCTTTCCAGTGAAGAAAAAGAACAGACCCTGATAAGACTTGCTCGCAATTGTCCTGACTGCAATTTTGCTGGTGTCAACCTGAGAGGTGCTCAATTGATTAGAGCAAATCTTGCCGGCAGCAATCTATCGGGGGCGGATCTTCGTGATGCCAATCTTCGAAGAGCTAATCTAGCCGGAGCCAACCTCAGGGGAGCAAAACTCGCCCGAATCAATCTTGCCGGCGCTAACCTTACCGACTGCGATCTCTCAGATGCTGATCTCACCGGCAGTAATCTCATTCGTGCAACCGTCACTGGAGCAATATTCAAAGGCGCTATCCTTTCCGGCGCCCATCTCGAAAGCATACAAGGATTCAAAGAATAATTATGAGTGCAGGATTTACCCATCTTCATGTTCATTCCCAATATAGTCTTTTGGACGGTGCTATCCGTATTGCTGACCTTCTTGATAAATGTAAAGAGTACGGCATGGACAGCGTGGCAATTACCGATCACGGTGCAATGTTCGGAGCTCTGGAATTCTATGCCAAGGCGAAAAAAGCAGGCATAAAACCGATAGTCGGGAGCGAACTTTATATAGCTCCTGGAGATATGCGAGTAAGAAAAGTAGTCGATGGAAACATCGCCTTCCATATTGTTCTCCTGGCCATGAATCACACCGGTTATCAAAATTTGATGAAAATGGCCAGTATCGCTCAATTTGAGGGATTTTACTACAAACCTAGAATAGACATGGATGTTCTCCGGGAGAACAATGAAGGCATCATTGCCATGACAGCCTGTCTGCACGGCCAGGTCCCTTACCTCATCGGCAAGAATGACATGCCCGGTGCTGAGAAAAAAGCCCAGGAGCTTTACGATATTTTCGGTGACCGTCTCTATTTTGAGATTCAGGAAAATGGCATCCCGGAACAGCAACATGTCAATAATGGCTTAAAGCAGCTGGGTGCGAAAATGGGTATCAAACTCGTCGCCACCAACGACTGCCATTATCTCAATAGAGAAGAGGCGCATGCCCATGAACTTTTGCTCTGTATCCAAACCGGCAAAACCATAAACGATCCAAAACGATTTCGGTTTTCTACAGACGAGTTTTATTTCAAGTCCCCGGAGACTATGAAGAAAAGCTTCAGCCATTGTCCTGAATCAATCACCACAACCCAGGAGATCGCTGACCGCTGTAATCTGGAAATCGATTTTGGGGATTACTATTTTCCTAATTTCCCGGTACCAGAGGGGGAAAGCCTCGATTCGATGTTTAAGACGGCCTGTTGGGACGGACTCAAGGCACGCTTTAATCAAATGCGGGAAGCAGGTACCTTCAATGCTGAGGTTGAAAAGATATATACTGATCGGCTGAAAATGGAAATCGACGTCATCAGCACTATGGGCTTCCCTGCTTATTTTTTAATCGTGGCCGATTTTATAACCTGGGCTAAAGACCATGACATTCCGGTAGGTCCTGGTAGAGGATCAGGTGCCGGCAGCCTTGCCGCATACTGTATGCTCATCACCAATATCGACCCTATCCCCTACGGGCTTATTTTCGAACGTTTTCTTAACATCGAACGAAAATCGATGCCTGACTTTGATATCGATTTCTGTCAGGAGCGGCGTGGTGAAGTCATAGACTACGTCAGACAGAAATATGGTGGTCCCGCTCACGTAGCGCAAATAGTTACCTACGGTTCGATGAAGGCCCGGGGAGTGATCCGCGATGTGGGCCGTGCGCTGGACATCCCCTTCGGCGAAGTCGATAAAGTGGCTAAGCTTATTCCGGATCAGCTGAAGATGACCATCAAAAAAGCGATGGTGGAAGAGCCAAAGATCCAGGAATCTGCCGATTACGATCCGCGAATAGCTGAACTGCTCTCCGTATCAAAAACTCTTGAAGGTCTGGCGAGACACACCTCCACCCATGCTGCAGGTGTCGTCGTCTCACCCGGTCCCATGACCCAGTATCTTCCAACATGCAGGGGGAGCAATGAGGAGACCCTGACCCAGTATGATATGAAACATACCGAGATGACTGGTCTGATAAAGTTTGACTTTCTCGGACTAAAAACTCTCACGGTCATTGATAAAGCACTCAAACATATTAAAAAAGACATTGGTATTGATCTCAATATCGATACCATTCCGATGGACGATGCCAAGACCTTTGATCTCCTCTGCAGTGGCGATGCACAGGGTGTTTTCCAGTTGGAGAGTTCCGGTATGCGGGAACTGCTTGTCAAACTTGCCCCAGAACAGTTCAGCGACCTTATCGCCCTGGTCGCCCTCTATCGTCCCGGTCCACTTGACTCTGGCATGGTGGACGATTTTGTCGAGACCAAACACCGAAGAAAAACTGCGAATTATCCGCTCCCTGACATAAAGCATGTACTGGAAGAGACCTATGGCGTGATCGTTTACCAGGAACAGGTTATGAAAATAGCCAATATCCTTGCAAGTTACTCTCTAGGTGACGCCGATATCCTCCGCCGGGCGATGGGTAAAAAAATTGCTGAAGTAATGGATGAGGAAAAGGTTAAATTTATGGCCGGAGCCATAAAAAACAACCATCCCAAAGACAAGGCAGAATATATTTTTGATCTCATGGCTAAGTTCGCAGGCTACGGATTCAACAAGTCCCATTCTGCGGCATATGCTCTTGTCTCCTACCAGACGGCCTACCTGAAGGCACACTACATGCCCCAATTCATGGCCGCCCTGCTCTCCTGTGACATGAACAATACCGATAAAATTGTACTCTACATCAATGAATGTAAGGAACATACTATCGAGGTACTGCCTCCCGATATCAATGAGAGTATTAAGGATTTCAGTGTAATTGACGATAGAGTTCGCTTTGGTCTGGCCGCTGTTAAAAATGTCGGTGAATCGGCTCTGGATTCTATCATCGAAGAACGAGAAAAAAACTCCAAATTCACCTCGCTCAGTGATTTTTGCAATCGCGTCGATTCAAGGCGGGTCAACAGCAGGGTTATTGAAAGTCTTATAAAATCAGGATCTTTTGACTCTCTCGGTTACAAACGAGCACAATATTTTGCTGTCCTCGACCAGGCGATGGAGCAGGCAAAGGCGGTACAGCGCGATCTGCAAAGTGGCCAGATGTCTCTCTTTTCAGTAGCCCCTGAGGCAGAGAGTCAACCACAAATCTCTGCTATTCCAATGCCCGATATCCCTGAATGGGAGGAACGTAAAAGACTTGTCCACGAAAAAGAGACAGTGGGTTTCTACATTACCGGTCATCCCCTCGACCTTGCCATCCATGAGATTAACACGGTCACCGACTGTACAATACAGAATTTGGCCGAATGGGGAGATGAACAGCCTGTTAGAATTGGCGGGCTCATTCGATCATGCAAAAAGCTGAAAAGTAAAAGAGGTGATCCAATGGCCTTTCTGGCCATTGAAGACATCTATGAAGCCGTCGAAGTAGTCGTCTTTCCTGATACCTATAGCCGATGTGAAGAAATACTTTCTTCAACCGATCCGATTATTGTTCAGGGAACGGTACAAAAGGATGAGCGGGGTCCAAAGATCATTGCAGACTCTATTAATTCTCTTCAGGAAGCGAGAGAAAAATACACCGATTCGGCAAAAATCAAACTCGAAGCAGACAAGCTCTCAAGGCAGCAGATGGAGAAGGTGAAAAAAATCCTCTATCAGTTTCACGGCTCCTGTCCAGTCTTACTGACCCTCCATTTTCAAGGAAGGGGCGAGGTCGATATTGAAGTTCTCAAAGACCTCACCGTCAGGCCATGCCGACAACTCACAGATCAAGTGGAGGAAATTCTCAACTATAAGGCGATTACCTTTTCCAAAAAACCGATAGCCTTAACGCCAAGAAAGAAACGCTGGGAGCAGAAAGCCAAACCGAATTAAACCCGGTAAACGGGAAGATAGCTATGGTTCAGTTCAAGACCTTACAGATTGTTTTCTTAAAAAAGACAAGAAAACAATCCGTAAGACACTATTTTTCCGTCAAATTCCACCTATTCAAAGCAGAGACCGCACTCCGGACAGGCCCCAACAGTTGGTGAAAACCTGCAACCGCAAGCCGGACAGACAGTCTCTGCATCAAGGTGATTAAACACCGCATCAGCATTGCTTAGATCATGGCTGTCAAGAGCTGTGCTTTTGATAAATTCCCTGGTGAGAACTTCGGTGGCGAGATGCATATCTTCCTTTTTGATCTGAAGATACAACTCCGGTCCACAGCATCCTTTGGCACAGCCACCTTCATCTCCAGCTAAAATCGCCGGTATCCGATTTTCGGCTAGCAGTTTCTGCAAAGATTTCATATCTTTTAGCGGCCCTTTGCGGATATTGACCAGTTCATCCTCCGGCAAAATATCCATGGATCTCTCGCCGAGGGCTTCCTGCGTCTCCAACACCCTATCCAACTTTTCCCTGCCGCTGATAAGGGGGATATTACAAGCCACACAGCGACTGATATCAGCCCTGTATTCATCGCCGCAGGAGGGACAGTAATTCATTTCGCGATCAATTCCATGAACCAGTCCCCCACCGCTTGCTGAAGACTCATCATTTTTTTCGGACTTTTTGCCGAAAAATTTTAAAAACATTCCCTATTCTCCATAGTGGGTGATTGAGGCTACAAATGAGTTTTACAAAATATATCGGCTCAGGTCCTGATCTTTCACTATCGCAGATAATTGCTCTTTGACGTATTCAGAGGTAACCACAAAGGTTTCATCTTCCCGCTCGGATGCATCAAAAGATAAGATATCAAGCACCCTTTCAACCACCGTATGCAATCGTCTTGCCCCAATTTCCTCCGTCCTCTCATTCACCTCAACTGCAATCTCGGCAATCGAATCAATAGCATCATCTTCAAATATCAGATCTATCCCTTCTGTTTTCATCAGCGCCACATATTGCTTAATCAGGGCGTTCTCAGGCTCAGTAAGAATGCGGACAAACTCATCCTTGCCAAGGGAGTGTAATTCAACCCTGATAGGAAATCGACCTTGCAACTCCGGAATGAGATCAGATGGTTTACTGGTATGAAAGGCTCCGCTGGCAATAAACAGGATATGGTCGGTTTTAACCATACCGTGCTTGGTGCTGACCGTTGCACCTTCCACTATAGGCAGGAGATCACGTTGTACCCCCTCCCGAGAAACCTCGGGCCCTTGCGTGCCGCCGCCCCCCCGAGAGGCGACCTTGTCGATTTCATCAAGAAACACAATCCCGGAGTCCTCTGTTCGCCGGAGTGCCTCCTTGATGACATTGTCCATGTCGATCAGTTTTTCCATCTCTTCTTTCTTGGTCGCTTCCAGGGCTTCCGGCACCTTCATCTTGCGAGTTTTTTTCTTTTTCGGGAAAAGTTTACTGAAAGCATCCTGGAGATTAGACTGCATATCCTCCATTCCGGAAGTCGTCATAATTTCGACCATGGGCATTGATTTTGATTCGCTCAACGACACCTCAAGGTCACGATCATCCAGCCTGCCATCTCTCAACATCTGTCTGAATTTTTCTCGGGTGGAATGCTCTTCAGGATTTTCCTGTCGCACCGGCAAATCCGGGTTTGGGATAGTAAAAGATTGTTCACCATTTGGCCCAGCGGCGGCAGTTGGAACAGGCCCAGGTGGCAGGAGGATATCGAGAATTTTGTCCTCTGCATTTGCTTCGGCTACACCTTGAATACGGGTCTTTTCCTCATCTTTTACCATGTTTACTGCAAGATCGACGAGATCACGGACCATCGATTCAACATCCCGGCCAACGTAGCCAACCTCGGTATACTTCGATGCCTCAACTTTAATAAAAGGAGATTGTGCCAGAGCGGCAAGTCGACGAGCAATTTCTGTTTTTCCAACCCCGGTTGGACCAATCATAATAATATTTTTGGGTGCAATCTCTTCACGTAAGGGAGATTCTACCTGCCGTCGCCTCCAGCGGTTACGAAGAGCAATGGCGACGGAGCGTTTAGCATCCGATTGCCCTACAATATATTTATCAAGTTCTACCAGGATTTCTTTTGGGGTCAGGGACTGATTAGAGATCATATTGTTTCAACGATTATTGAATTATTAGTAAAAACACAGATATTGGCTGCTATCGCCATTGCTTCCCGACAAATCGTCTCAGCATCCAGATCACTATGTTCAACAAGGGCCAGAGCCGCCGCCTGGGCATAAGGACCACCCGAACCTATTGCTAATATTCCTTTATCTGCTTCGATGACGTCACCGGTACCCGAAAGCAGCAGTGAATGTTCTTCATCAACAGCAATCAACATAGCTTCGAGCTTCCTGAGGAATTTATCCGTCCGCCACTCCTTGGCAAGTTCTACTGAGGCGCGCATCAAATTGCCGTTATACTGCTCAAGTTTTTGTTCAAGCTTATCATACAAGGTAAAAGCATCGGCCGTGGCTCCGGCAAATCCAGTGACAACCTTGTCATTGTAGAGACGTCGAACTTTACGTGCCTGGTGTTTCATTACTGTGTTGCCCAGTGAGACCTGACCGTCTCCGGCTAAAGCAACCTTCCCTTTGTGGCGTACCGCCAAAATTGTCGTTGATCGTATTTTCATTCGTACACTTTATGGTTGTTTGTTTAGTGCCTTAAGAATTATTTTTCTTGTTTTTTAGAAAGAAATTCTAAGGTGTTTTTACCCCCTCAAAGGGGTACTGAAAAAACTCCTGCTTGTCTGGGCTTTACTATCCAGTCGGACAAGGTACATCCATGCCCTCTTACTTTATATCCTCAATTGATAAGGGATGGGACTTGTCATACACACCCGCCAAATGATCCAGTGTCAGATGGGTATACCGCTGAGTAGTCGACAGACTGGCATGGCCCAGTAGCTCCTGAACAGATCGCAGGTCCGCTCCCATTTCCAAAAGATGAGTGGCAAAAGAGTGCCGCAAAGCATGAGGGGTGACAATCTGGGTAATACCAGCCCTTTCCCCATAGGCCTTCACCAATCTTTCAACACTTCGGGTAGAAAGACGACTTCCCCTTCCGTTAAGGAACAGGGCTTCATTCTCAACTGTTCTGCCTCGTCCTGCCCGCTTTTCTATCAACTTCAATCGCTGCGGCAACCAGCAACGTACCGCCTCAACAGCGGGTCGACCTACAGGCACCAGCCGTTCCTTATTTCCTTTGCCCCGTACCGTAAGCACTTCCTCTGTGAAATCAAGATTTGCAATGTTCCTTGAGACCAGCTCGGATACTCGCATCCCTGTTGAATAAAGGAGCTCAAGAATGGCCCGGTCCCTAAGAGCATAAGTATCTTTTTTCTGCGGAGCCTCCAACAGTGCAAAGGTCTCATCCACGGTCAGAAAAACCGGAATAAACCTGCCGACTTTAGGAGCCGAGACGCCGGAAAGCGGATCTTTTTTTAATAGCTTACGCCGTTGCGCAAATCGAAAGAATGTCCTGAGAGCTGAGATTTTTCTGGCAACGGTGGCAGCGCTGTTACGCCCGTGCAAGCTGACGATAAATTTCCGCACATGACCGGGAGTAATCTCACCTGGACAAACGCTCCTTCCATTTTTATCTCGTTTGCCTCGTACATCTCTTTCGACTATATGGCTGTAAAATTCCCGTAAATCCCGCTGATAACCACTAACCGTATGCTCGGAATAACCTTTTTCGATTGCCAGCCATCTTGTAAAGATCTCAATAGTTTTTATCATTTCGTCAAGGTACCTGATAAATATATCTCAAAAAGGATTTGAGCTGTGCAAAATTGACAGCGGAGTATTGCAGTTTTGTTCCGTTTGACTTCAGGCTTCACAAGGAATATATACAATGCTTTTTTCTTCTTTTTATGCTTTGTTTGTAAAATTACAATGCAACTTGAATTGCTGTAGTTCTAGTCTGAATGCTTAAACGAGGCAACTTTCTTTTATCCTGAAAACGTGCAACTGATTATGGCAAAAAAAACCTTTGAAACTGCCCTCTCCCGGCTTGAACAGATCACCGAAGAGCTTGAAGACGGTGAGTTGAGTCTTGAAAACAGCTTAAAAAAATTTGACGAGGGAATCAAACTTGCCGGTTATTGCACTGAGCAACTCTCTGAGGCCCGGGCAAAGGTAGAATTATTGCTCGAAAAAGACGGAAAACTAGAAGCCACCCCTTTTGACGGACAAGAAATTGGACATAAAGATCTATCTGAGTGAAAAGCAAAAAGTTGTTGAAGACGCTCTTGAAAAATTAATGATTCAGGCTGTCGGTCCTTTTGAGAACCATATTCAGGCGATGCGCTACAGTCTTTTCGTCGGTGGCAAACGAATCCGGCCGATTCTCTGCCTTGCCGCCGGTGCTGCTGTCGCTAAATCTGCTAACACGGAAAACAATTTATTGCCGGTTGCCTGTGCCTTGGAATGCATCCACACCTACTCCCTGATTCACGATGATTTGCCGGCAATGGACAATGACGATCTGCGCCGTGGTAAACCAACAAACCATACACTCTTTGGCGAAGCCGGAGCAATTCTCGCCGGTGATAGTCTACTTACCTGGGCCTTCGAACTGCTAAGCTCCCCAAATATCGGCACATTAACTCCTGAACAGCGGCTTATGATCATTCACATAATAGCCAGGGCAGCTGGGCCGCACGGAATGGTTGGAGGCCAGGCTCTTGACATTGCAAGTGAAAACACTAGGTTTCCTTTTGAAACTTTACAAACCATTCACAAGAACAAGACGGGAGTCCTGATCACCTGTTCCGTACAGGCCGGAGCAATTGGAGCGGGTGCTGACCGGGAACAGACAGAAAAGCTCATCACCTTCGGCAACAACATTGGCCTTGCCTTTCAGATAGTCGATGATCTACTCAATGTAACTTCAACCACCGAACAGCTAGGTAAGGCGGCAGGATCTGATGCAGAACTTGGAAAAGCAACCTACCCTGCTTATTTCGGAATTGAAAAAACGCGCACACTAGCAAAAGAAGCTATCGAGAGAGCCAATGATGCCTTGACCGGTTTTAACCAAAACGCCGATCCTCTCAGAGCCATTGCCGAATACGTCTATACCAGGAGTCATTGATTGGTATTCCATTTTTTATTTAGAGTCGGAACTTCATTATTAATGAAGTAGGCAGAGGATTGCCAATACCAGCAACAGATAAATAATTCTGAACTACAGCCGACTTAATGATTTCAATCTCATCCTGAAATTATTCCCGGCTGCTGTACCTATTAACAAGCTATGTCGATACCACAACCAGAAATCCCAGCTACCCTGCTTGAACAGATTCATTCACCTGCTGATATTCGAGAACTCCCCCTCCCAAAACTTGAGGAATTAGCTCAGGACATTCGCGACAATATCGTTCAAACAGTATCACGAACAGGAGGTCACCTGGCTCCCAGCCTTGGGGTTGTTGAACTCACCATTGCTCTTCACTATATCTTTGACACTCCCAATGACAAGCTTATCTGGGATGTTGGCCATCAATCATATGCCCATAAAATTCTGACGGGCAGGCGAGAACAATTTGCCACACTCCGTCAATATAAAGGTATGAGTGGCTTTCCTAAATTCAAGGAAAGTATCTACGACGCCTTTGAAACCGGGCACAGCTCAACTTCCATCTCTGCAGCTCTCGGAATCACCCTCGCCAAAAATCTCAAAAATGATTCGCACCGGGCAATAGCGGTTATTGGTGATGGTTCCATGACAGCCGGTTTGGCATTTGAGGCACTGAACCATTCCGGCCATCTCGATAAAAATCTCATTGTCATACTCAATGATAATGAAATGTCCATTTCACCCAATGTCGGCGCCATTTCCAGTTTCTTAAGCCGTAAACTCACCGGCAAAACCATGAGCCGGGTGAAGGCTCACATGGTCGAGAAGCTGCAGATATCCGATGTCGGAGAAAACATACTTAACATTCTCAGAAAGAGTGAAGAAAGCTTCAAAAGTTTTTTCACCCCAGGCATGCTCTTTGAGGCCTTTAAATTCGATTATGTTGGCCCTATTGATGGTCACAACCTGGAAGATCTGTTGGAAACGCTGGAAACAGTTCGTGACACTTCAACAGGTCCAATGCTTATCCACGTCCTGACCAAGAAAGGCAAAGGTTATGAACCGGCCGAAAAGGACCCCGATGTTTTTCACGGCATTGGTCCTTTTGATATTGTCAGCGGAAAGCCCCATTCGTCCAAAAGTGCAGCAACATATACTAAAATATTCAGCGATACGATTACCGAACTAGCGGCAAAAGATGATAAAATTGTGGCGATATCTGCTGCTATGGTATCAGGCACCGGTCTGAAAAATTTTGCCACGGAGTACCCCGATCGCTTTTTTGATGTGGGTATTGCCGAACAACACGCGGTGACCTTTGCTGCCGGGCTGGCTGTTGAGGGATTACGCCCGGTTGTTGCTATCTACTCAACTTTTTTTCAACGTGCTCTGGATCAGATAATCCACGACATCTGTATCCCGAATTTGCCCATTACCCTGGCTATTGACAGGGCTGGAGTTGTCGGAGACGACGGCCCCACCCACCATGGTGTCTTTGATTTGTCCTTTCTCCGTTTCATCCCCAACATTGTCATCATGTCCCCCAAGGACGAAGAAGAGCTGCAGCATATGCTGTATACTTCTATCTACCATGATGGCCCCTCTGTTGTACGATATCCACGAGGCGCCGGCTACGACGTACCGCTGGCAACCAACCTGCATAAACTGGATATAGGCAAAGGCCAACTGCTCCAGAAAGGCGACGATATCCTTTTATTACCGGTGGGCAACAGGGTTTATCCAGCTCTTGAAGCAGCCAAAGGCCTTGAAAAGGTTGGCATTAAAGCTGCCGTTATTAACCCGCGTTTTATCAAGCCGCTGGATGCTGAGCTCATCTGTCAGTGGGCCGACCACACCAAACGGGTCGTGACCATTGAAGACAATGCTCGTCAAGGCGGTTTCGGCAGCTCGGTACTTGAACTCTTCAGTCGTCGCGGACTCTACTCGGTTCGAACCTGCCTGCTGGGCCATCCTGATCATTTTGTCGAACATGGTCCACAAAAGACACTGTGGAAAGACAGTTTTATAGACACACCGGCGATTATCCGGGCCGCAATAAAGCTTATGGGCAGAGAGGAATAATACCTCTCTGTACCGGCTGGCTATCATAAACGCTCATAAGCGAATGAGTATTACGAATGGTAACTTGATCAGTTACTCAAGAAATGAGTGTCCGTATTTCTTCCAGATTTTAATGACAATGCTCAAAGGTTTCATCATGGGTACAGTGTAGGTGTGAAACTTTTTATCAGTCATATAATCCCTGCACCGGTCCACATATTCTGAAAAACCTCTAGGAGATATGATGAGCGCTTTTGTTAACTCCTCTTTCAATTCCACTATAGCATCGAAGTGGCTGCCATTGGTGCACATCATGATAGGAAGGATGAAGACATTTATGAGTCTGTTGATTTATGAAAATTTTCGTTCGATATCAAGGCATGTGGGAAAAATAACCGGAGACATATAGTTGATATTTCGAGGATTATTTTTTTCACATAACGCGGATATCGGGCGAAAAGGCCGTAAATCAACAGGCTCATTTATTAATGGTACTTTTCATGGAGTATCTTCAAGAATATCTTGAAGAATTTTGTTATCAATTTAACCACCGGTTCTGAGAACCTAAGTTACCGTTGAGGTTACTCAACGCATGCCTCGCTCACGTGCCGGTAAAAATAGCTGAGTTTCCTTAATAGCCATGTAACTCAATATATCGGCAGCAGGCCGCTAGATATTCCTTTTGCGAGATAATACTGGATTTAGATCTCATACCTCCCTTCCCATAAACTGCCGGTACGTTTTTTCCAATTTATTGATATACTTTGTCTACCGTCTGGCAACACCTTTCATCAACAGAGGAAGTGACTCTGGCTGCGGGCCCGGATCAATGACAAGCTTCACATTATAGTGGAACATTTTGGGAGGGCCGTTTTCGCTTATGTATCACACAACAGGAGAATTAACGAAAACGACAAGCGTGCATTTTGGATGAGAGGACGCCTGGAAACTGTGGTCTGTCCCCTGTTTGCTGTTTCCCTGTTTGCTGTTTTTTCGAAATATACTACGATAATTACCTTACAGGCACCAGCAGAGCCTCAATCAGCGAATACTCATGTACCCCCTGTCACGTTCCTGGATTTTTACCAACATCAATATGCCTTTTGACACCTCATCAGTGGTTCGTTTGCACACGTTTGCATACTCCAAACTTGCCCCAGTCTTAAGCCCGGCCTTTCACTTAGCCCTCCCCACCATGGCTCTATCGCTTTTCTTCTGCCTCTCGAGATTTCAGCATCTCGTTGTTGATCTGGTAAATACAGTTTATAATGACGCTTTGGAACTGAAAAGACCATGGTGCGTGCGACTTTGGTCGGAAACCTAATACCAAAAATATTGGAGGAACCGATGGTGTTATACCAGCTAGATGATAAACAGGTACAGTTGCCAGAAAAATATTTTATCGCAGAGAGTGCCGTGGTGATTGGCAATGTAGCTCTCGGTACAGATGTAAGTATCTGGTTCAATGCTGTGATTCGTGGTGACTCCGAGTTGATAGTCATTGGGGAGGATTGCAACATTCAAGATGGTGCAGTCCTGCATACTGACCCAGGTTATCCCATGGCTTTAGGTAAGGGAGTTACTGTTGGGCACAAAGCGATGCTCCACGGCTGCAATGTTGGTAATTATAGTCTGATAGGTATAAATGCTGTGGTGTTAAATGGCGCAAAAATTGGTAGTCATTGCATTATCGGTGCCAATGCGTTGGTTACAGAGAATATGGAAATCCCTGATGGCTCACTGGTCATGGGGTCGCCTGCAAAAATTAAGCGTAATTTGAGCTTTAATCAACAACAGGCACTGGAATCACAAGCACAACACTATGTGCAAAATGCCCATCGTTTTAAGCAGGGTTTAATTGAGGACAATAGAAGCTCATAGAGAGGAAGCGAAAATCACGCCGCTTCTCAATATCCTCAGAGTGAAAATGATATCTGGTTATATCAAAGTGTTCCTTAGTGCCTTACTCCAGATTTTCTGTCACTCTTTTCAGTACCCCCTTGAGGGGTATAAAAAACAAGAAATCTGGAGAGTGTATTGAAATTGGTAACTTAAAGTGACCACCAAGGCACTTATACCCCTCAAGGGGGTACTGAAAAGAGTCCTGGCTTATTTTCCCGTTTACCGGGGTTAGACTTTTTTACCAGAAAAACTGAATGGGCTCCAACTCAGGCGCACCAAAAAATACAAAGGCCGACTCCCTTTAGGGAGCCAGCCTTATCTGGTTGATTAATATACGAAAAAGTTTATAAAAGTTTAAAATAGTCTTTATACCAGTCGACAAACTTGCCTATGCCATACTCAAGAGTTGTTGCCGGTTTATAATTAAAATCCTCTACCAGATCATCCACATTGGCAAAAGTGGCCGGGACATCTCCCGGTTGCATGGGCAGAAAATTTTTCTCCGCTTTGCGACCAAGACAGTCCTCAAGAACTTCTATATACCTCAGCAGCTTTTCCTTGTTGTTGTTACCTATATTATACACCCGGTACGGACAATAGGATGTAGCCGGATCAGGGGCATCACCGTTCCAGGCAGGCGAGCTTTCCGGCACCTGATAAATGACCCTACAAACCCCTTCAACAATGTCGTCGATGTAGGTGAAATCCCGTTCCATTTTGCCGTTATTAAAAACATCAATAGGCCGATTCTCCATAATCGCCTTGGTGAACAGGAACAGGGCCATGTCCGGCCGCCCCCATGGTCCGTAAACGGTAAAGAACCTCAGTCCGGTAGTCGGCAAGTTAAAGAGATGACTGTAGGTATGGGCCATTAATTCATTGGCCTTTTTTGAGGCCGCATAGAGAGATACCGGGTGATCAACATTATCGTGCACAGAAAATGGCATTTTAGTATTCGCGCCATAGACGGAACTCGATGAGGCATAGACCAGATGTTTTACTCCGGAGTGCCTGCACCCCTCAAGTATATTGACAAAGCCTACTATATTGGTGTCCACATAGGAATGGGGGTTGATCAGGGAATAGCGGACTCCGGCTTGCGCCGCCAGGTTTACCACTGCATCAAAACTGTGCTTTTGAAAAAGGGTCTCAACCCCTTTTCTGTCGGCAAGATCAATATTGACATGGGTAAAGCCAGGCCCTTCAGCAAGAGCTGCCATGCGGTCCCGCTTTAGTTGCGGATCGTAATAGTCGTTTAAATTATCCAGCCCTACGACTTCAGACCCACCGGCAATCAGTCTTTTGGCTAAATGCGCCCCGATAAAACCGGCACCGCCCGTAATAAGTATTTTTTTCATCTCATCCATTGCAGATCATTTCTGGGTATCTAATCATGACAAACTCGTAAAAACCTCTAATTGGAGATGGTTAAGTAGATAAGCGTAGACTTCGAAAATCTTCATAGTAGAGGCGTGTGAATTTCACTATTATTTCGGCGTACTAGGGTACGTCATAATGATAGTGAAATTTGCAACAACGAAGCAGATAAGCGAAGACTTCGGATGAGGAATTTTTACGACACCATCAATCATCGAAATCGCCTTCCGGTCCCTTATCCACATCCAAAGTTTTGGCCCTTTCAACGATCAGCTCTTTAGTCCACTCATCCTGATTTTCAAGCTGCTGTCCTTTTGACCCCAGATCATAGGAGCCTGCTTTCAAAATCAGCTCTTTTGCCAGAGTGGCTGTGCCGTCAGCATTAAAAACCCTGGTCAGCATGTTGTAGACAAACTCTTCCACCCTGTCACTCATTCGCTCTCGAACCGCTCTCTCCTGCGCAAGAAGCAAATTTTCAAAAGGCAGGTTGAGATTTTTATAGTTTCCACCCTTCCAACCTTTTTCAGTGGCATAGGCGGTCATCCGCTGCCACATTTCCCCTGAAACTCCCTGACCTGCCACCTTGATAAAGTTCCCATCGCTATCCTGGATGGCATTGCCGAAATCGTTAACTTCAACACCCCATGAAACCATCTGCAGGGCGGTGGCAACATTGGCTTTGGTGGTATTGGTCCCGGCAGTGATCGCTCTCAACTTATCGGAGTTGTTTCCCGAGGTACCATGCTGGGCACCAGAAACACCGTATTGCTTAATAGCCTCATGGATTTGGGCGGTCAGCTCAACTTGAATGCCCTGACCACTTGCCTCAAGCCCATGACTGGAACCGTTGTTTAAAGCAATCCAGTCGGCAAAGATTCCATGGGCATTGAGGCCTTTAATGAGAAACGATGCATCATCAACGGTAGAGAGCCCCTGATCTCCTTTGATCTCCCCTACTTCGGTCTCAAGCCCTGCCCATTTTGGAATACAGGCACTAAGCTCGATGTTAGCCAGTAGATTTTTATCATCCGGCATATGGGAAGCATCAACAGCTATTGAGGTTATCCCCGCATCAAACATAGACGGAATTTCCATCTTGGCAAACGGTATATCTGCTTCACTTTTAATTCCGTAATGGTCGGCATGGATGGCAACCGGGATAGTTATGCCCAGTTCATTGCATATGTAATCGACATGCAAGGCAATATTATAAAAATTTACCGGGCAATAATTCGATTCCGAGCGGGCAATTTCGATCAGCAGTGCAGCGTCAGCACGCTGGGCGGCCATAAGTGCCCCCCGAATGACGAAGCTATTACGACCATTTGCAGCTATGGTCATAGCCTTTCCCTTGGCAACCAGGGCCTGGTCAATAACTTTACCACTCACTATCAGCGCCTGAGAATTGGGAAAACGTTTAGAAATATTTGGGGGTCTACCAATCCGGATCAATTTTTCAAAATCTGCATTTGTACCCATAAAAAACCTCCACAAGTTTTTTCCATTGATCTTTTACTGTAAATATTTTCTTTAGGGCCTTACCCCTCAAGGGGGCACTAAACTGAGTACTCCTGAAAACCTATCAAAAACATCTCTCATTTATAATGCACCCTGAACAAGAAATCCAGCAAGGAAATTCTTTTATTCCAACATGTTTTCAGTAGGTGGGGACGAATCTCCAAATCCGGAAAACCCCTTTTTACCAAATGCCCAGACGGCCAGAACACTAATTTCATAAAGGATGACCAGAGGAATACCCATCATCAGCTGATTAACTATATCAGGTGTTGGGGTAAGGATAGCAGCAATAATAAAATTGATAAGAATTGCGTATTTTCGGTTTCGGTTCAAAAAACCGACATCGACCAGACCGACTTTGGACAGAAAGACCATAAATATCGGCATCTCAAAGATGACTCCGAATGCAAGGAGCAGCCTGATGGCAAGAGAAAAATACTCACTCACCGCCGGCATGGAGGTCAAAAATTCGTTGTTATAGCCAACCAGAAACCGAAACGCAGGAGGAAAAACGACAAAATAACCAAAAGCAGCACCGCCAATGAAACATATTGACGAAAGAACCGAAAATGGGACAACCACTCGTTTTTCATGGCTATACAAGCCGGGTGCTACAAATCGCCAGATTTGTACAAAAATTATCGGACACGCCAGCAATAACCCGCAGACCAGCGCGAGCTTTAGATAAAAAAAAACCCTTCCTGGTATGATATGAAGATAAGAGATGTTCCCTCGGGGAGAACTTCGGTAAGCGGTTTGAAAAACCAGGTTCCAATTGGACGGATAACAGTATAAGAGAGACAAAAACCGATAAAAATAGCGACGAACGAAATGATCAGGCAGGAACGTAGCTCCCTAAGGTGTTCGGTAAGCGCCTGCCTCTGTAAACTTCCATTATCATCTTGCTGATTCATGTGTCATTTATCCTAAAAATTGACTATTCAACTATGGACAACTCGAAGGGACCTGAATACCATCTGCGATTCGATTTTGCAAGATGGGACAAAACAGATCATACTCTTCTATAAATCACCTTAACTTCGGCCTGGCTGCACATACTCCTAAAATTCCAATGAAAGAAGAACAGACACTTAACAATGAACCTTCACCGACCTGGCATGTCTATATCGTCTGCTGTAAGGATAATTCCTACTATACAGGTATCACCACAGATCTCCCACGAAGGATCGATGAACATAACTCGCATAAAAAGGGTGCACGATATACCCGATCGCGGCGTCCTGTTGAGCTGGTTTACTTTGAGAAAGCAGCATCCAGATCGATAGCAACCCGGAGAGAAGGTCAGATCAAGAAGCTGACTCTTGCCAGTAAAAAACGGCTGATAAAAACTTATCAGCCTGTGAAGACATGGCAAAGTACCAAAAATCCGAAATCATAGACCTTGCCAGTCCACTAACGGATCAAGAAAACGAAGCTCGGATCTGCTCAGAAACACCTTTTGTCAATTCCAGTACCTTCCGCGCCTGATCGACAGAAACTGTGCCGGTCCCACAACTCGGAGTAATCAAGGTCTGTTGATAAACCGTTTTTGCATCAACTCCAATCGCCTGCAACTGGCGAGATTGTTTGAACCATTTTTCCACCAGCGAATCCACCGTTTCAATGTCTATGAATTCGGGTGTCGTCGGAACAATACCAGTAGCAAGAATCCCGCCGCGAGAGAAAAACTCTACCAGATGATCGGAATACAGAATCAATTTATCAAAATAGGAATAGGCATCGTAACTAATGATATCGACGCCGGACTCAAAAAGAACCGGCCATTCGGTGTTTGCACAGACATGGACACCATTAAGGCCTTTTTCCGCTCGAACAGCTTCAAAAACCTCATGAAAACAAGCGATAATATCTTCAGGAGTAATGGTGATAAATGCCGATGAGCCGAGTCCAGCCAGGCCCGGCTCGTCAAAAAACATTATCGACTGCCCACCAACTTCGACCATTTTTTGGGTCTGCCATCTGGCCTTCATGGCCAGGTGTTTTATTGCAGCATCGCGAAGCTGATCATTATAAAAAATGGCCCTCCCAGCCTGATCAACTAAGCCGGTACAAAAGGTGATTGGTCCGGTTGTCTGCCCTTTAAGGCCGATCAGCTGGTCCGTTCCCTTTTCGGCCTCAGCCAGAAAGGTATAAAATCCTTTGGCAACATCTGGAGTGAGCAAGAAGCGGGATTCAGAGAGTGGTGCTCCCCCTTCTGTGACCATGAGATACTCTTCATAAAATGCGAGTAACTCCGTCTCAAACGAAGGACTGTCCGTATCGATAAATATTTTCCCATTTGCTGTGGTGAGACCGGGCAAACCAGGAACAAACTGAAGTATCATCCCCTCTTCCTTATACACTGGCAATTGTGGCCACAAGGGAATCTGGGGAGTATATTCAAAAATCAGTTCAGTCGCTTCTTCATGGTTTTCAAGGGGTAAACTACCGATCAGAAGTGGAAGACAATTGGGTAAAAACTGGGACATAGGCTGGTACCTTTCTTAAATCTTTTAAAATTGAGTTTTTGAAAACCCCGTAGAAAAAATCACCCCTTAAGGGGTAAAAAAAACAAAAAAATAATTTTTAAGTTACTGACACCACGGAGAAAGTAATTCTGAAATTGTAAATGTCACCCTTTTAAAAATTCTGTTGCTCTTGCCCTACAGGCAATAAGGATCAAACGAGAACTACCGGCTCATAAGATACTGTACAGCTTTTTCCAGACCATCCAGAGATAACTCAAACATGGGAAAAACAGCTCGGATTACATTAATAGAATGTGTGTACTGCCAGTGATTGGCGGGAATTGGATTGAGCCAGATAGCTCGTGGAAAATATCCGGCCAGAAATTTCAGTTGTTCAATTGATGGCCGACCGCTCCTTTCAAAAGCATAGATTGAGCCATCGGTGGACATGAGTTCGTAAGGTGCCATGCTTGCATCCCCTACTATGATCAATCTGGTATCTGGATCAAATTTATCGAAATCTTTTATTTGGACAGCTTGCTTATATCTGGCTGGATCCTCCCAGAGAAGATCGTATATGGTATTGTGAAAAAAATACGTTTTTATATCTTTAAATTGAGTCTTTGAATAACTGAACAGAGTCTGGACGAGATCCACATGGGGTTCCATAGACCAGCCACCATTGTCTATAGCCAGGACAATCTTCAAACGATCAACAATCCCCCGCTCAAAGACCAGTTCGATTTCACCACCGTTCCTTATCGTCTGGTGAATTGTAGCATCGATATTCAGTTGGTCTTTCGCCCCTTGGGGAACAAGATTACGCAACCTTTTCAGGGCTTCACCTATTGAGTTTTTTGTCAAAATGCCATGGACAGAATACTCTTTATAACGCCGTTCATTAGCAACTTTAATTGCAGACCTGTTTCTGGAACCACCGCCCACTCTCAAGCCCCCGGGGTGAACCCCCGAATGACCAACAGGGGAGGTCCCACCGGTACCGATCCATTTGGAGCCACCGTCATGTCTGCCTTCCTGATCCTTCAGCCGCTGTTTAAAATAATCAAGCAACTCTTCAGGTGTCATTTCATTTAACTTTTTCTCATCTACCCCTAAAGCGTCTGCAAGAGATTTTGGATCCTTTAACCATTCATGCAACATGCTCTGCGCCAGCAGATCCAAAGCCATTTCGTCTACATCAGGCAACTCAGCCCCGTCAAAGATGTGGGCGAAAACCTGATCGTAAAGATCAAAATACTTCTCACTCTTTACAAGAATAGTTCTGGCTGCGGTGTAAAGGTCATCGATTGAATTAACCAGTCCACTGGCCATCGCTTTATGTAAGGTAAGAAAGGATGTTGGGCTGACCGATATGCCAACATCTTGCAATTTATAAAAAAATTCAATGAACATTTCAAGACACCCGGATCAGAAAAACCGCTTTTTTAATAGACTGCTCGATGATCTCTGATAATCGCCGCTTTTTTTGAAGAGAACCCCAAGATAAGGCACCTCTTTTTTCAGCCGGTCACCATCCCGAAAATCAGGATCAGCCGCCAACGCGCGTATCCAGTTTATTAGTTCTCTGGTGGCTGGTTTTTTCTCAACGCCTTCTATATTTCTCAGATCATAGAAAGTATTGATCGCATTTTCGGCAAGTTTTTTATCTATTTCAGAAAAGTGCACAGCTATGATGTTTCGCATCATTTTGGGATCAGGAAAGGCAATATGATGGAAATTGCACCTGCCGAGAAAGGGATCCGAGAGATCCTTTTTGGCATTGGAGGTAATAATAATCACGGGCCTTTGTTGCGCCTTTACTGTTTCATCTGTTTCAATGATATCAAACTGCATCTGGTCAAGCACATCAAGCATATCATCCTGAAATTCCGTCTCGGCCTTGTCAATCTCATCGATCAGCAAGATACATCGATTATTCGAGGTAAATGCCTGACCAATTTTACCCATTCTAATATACTCATTGATATTACTTACATCTTTGCTGGAGTCTCCGAATCGGCTATCATTGAGACGCGTCAAGGTATCATACTGGTACAATGCCTCGACAAGTTTCATACTCGATTTCACGTTGAGGATAATAAGCTGCATCCTCAGGGTTTCGGCGATCGCATGGGCAAGCATGGTTTTTCCGGTGCCCGGCTCACCTTTCAATAATAATGGCATTTCAAGTACCATTGAAATATTAACAATTTTTGCCAGTTCCTGATCCAGAACATATCTTGATGAACCGGTGAAGGGATTATAGTCCATGTCAATCCTCAAATTTCATTAAATTTACCCTATTAATACGAAGCGATAGGAGCAATTTGTCAGATTTCAGCATCAGTCGTTATTTTTTTAGAAATATTACAACAAAAACGAGAAGATGCTCTCAAACGATGACGCCACTTTTAATTAAGTAAGAAGTACCACCTAAAAGAAATATTTTCGACCATCTTTTTGCTCTTCAAATTTTCTCAACATTGACCAAACTATTATTGATAAACGAATATTAACAACTATTAACAGCTACTACAAAAGTCCATACAAACGCTGTACCCCCTGATGGATAAAGGTTACAGGACAACGGCTAACTGTCTTTTTCATGATCTCCCAAAATCAACGATCCTTTACGAACTTTCAGTCCATTCCATAAGGATTGACTTTTAATTTGCCTATTTGTAGATTCGTTGCCTGCTGGAGTTTTGCAAGTGGGGATTAAACGGTAAGCAACTGGTCCAGGTAGACCGTTTGCTTGCTATCGCATTTCACTTGACTGATCGGAGAGCATGAGAAGTATGAAGCATCTGAGTTTACCTACTATAACCTTGTTTCTAAAAGGTGTATGCACTCTTCTGACTGATCGCTCGATCTTTCGTCGCATTTTTTTTACCCTAGCCCTCTTTTACGCCATTTTATCTCTCAGTATTTCAATGTTCTTTTCCCGTAAAATAAAAGCTTTTCGCCTAAATTGTATCACACTGGTCGGTTCACTCAATTTATATGAAATTGCAATGTATAGATCTCCTGTAACCTGGATTCATAAAAATAGTTTCGACTTCTCTTTTGCCACATTAGTAGGCCACATTAGTAGACCTGACAGGATTAGATTTATGTGCCCAGGCAGCTTCAGAGAGGTCATAGTGTTTTTCATTAATACGAAATGCTCACAAATACTTTGAGATCTTTTATAAAACAGCACTCATAATACAACTCCGCCAGAAAACAAACGCCAAACAAGGAGGTTTTCAGTAAAATTACTGGCAAAAATCATTCTCAAACCACAGTCGAAGAGTGTTAGCGAGGCGTTTTGCTGCATCACCGACAATGTGTAACTGGATAGGAAAAAAGGAATAACTCAATGTCAGAAAGCACCATCAAAATCAAAGGAAAAAAGCAGAGCTCCTTTCTTGACAAGGTAAAGGAGATCATCCCGGACGGTGGAAATCTGAACCTCTGTCTTACCTGTGGGGCTTGTGCTTCAGGCTGCCCTGCTACAGGATTAGCAGATATGGATCCACGAAAATTCCTGCGCATGTGCGCCATGGGAATGGACAAAGAGGTGACCACGCATCCATGGGTATGGATGTGCACAATGTGTCAGCGTTGTGTCTATGTCTGTCCGATGAAAATTGATATTCCCCAGCTCGTCTTTAACGCCAGGGCAGAATGGCCCCGTGAAGAACGACCTTCGGGTATCATGAAATCATGTGACATGGCCCTTAGAAATGATTCCAACAGCGCCATGGGCACAGCACCGGATGATTTTATCTTTGTCGTCGAAGACGTACTCGAAGAATACAAAGAATCCCAACCGGAATTCAAAGACATGGAAGCACCCATCGATAAACCCGGTGCCTTCTTTTTCCTCAATCAAAATTCACGTGAGCCGGTGACTGAACCTGACGAAATGGTTCCGCTCTGGAAAATCCTCAACCTTGCCGGTGTCGATTGGACATATGGCAGCAAAGGTTGGGCTGCCGAAAATTACTGCATGTTTCTGGCAGACAACGACTGCTGGGAAAGGGTGACGAGGGTATCGGCTAATCAAGCCGATGAACTTGGCTGTAAGGTCTTTCTCAACACGGAGTGAGGACACATAACATTCTCAGTCCGGGCTGGACTGAAAAAATTCAATATCGATCATAAATTTGAAGTTGCTTCCATCTATACCTACTACGCAAAGTGGATCAGGGAAGGACGGCTTAAAGTCAATTCTGACTGGAACAAGGACCGGAAAGTCAAGTTCACCATTCAGGATCCCTGTCAGATTGTCCGCAAAGGCGAAGGCGACATTATCGCTGATGACCTGAGATTCGTCATAAAATCAGTGGTCGGGGAAGAAAATGTCATCGAGATGACCCCGAACAAGTCAAACAACTATTGCTGCGGTGGCGGCGGAGGGTTCCTGCAATCTGGGTTCACTGAAGAACGCCGAACCTACGGCAAAGTTAAATTCGACCAAATTATCGAAACCGGTGCAGATTATTGCATCACAGGTTGCCACAACTGTCATGCACAGGTACACGATATCGGTCATCATTTTGGTGGCGCCTATGGTACCGTTCACGTCTGGACACTGATCTGCCTGTCTCTTGGAATCCTCGGTCCCAACGAACGGGCTTACCTCGGAGACGACCTGAAAGATGTAGACGTTTTTCACCCGGAAAGTTCCCTGTACTAACGATATAAAATAAAGATATAAAACGTATCCAGGGACAAAAATAAATTGGTTTGCTCTGATTAGGAGGGATAATAAGCCTATGAGTTTTCAAAAACGATTAACGGCAAAAGAATTCGCAGTATTGGCCGAAATGCACACCCCGAAGGGAATTAATATTTCCAGATTGGTCAATGATGCTCGCCGTCTTAAGGGAAGGGTTGATGCAGTTGTTGTACCCGATATGGATAACGGGATCATGCGGATGAGCGCGCTGGCTGGTGGTGTTTTACTACAGCAGCAGGGTGTTGAAACTATCATGCACATGTATTGTCGGGACCGTAACAGAATGGCATTACAGGGAGATGCTCTTGCTGCCCACGTTCTCGGCATTCAGAACATCGTTGTGGCTGATAGTGAAGATATGAGCGAAAGCGATCATAGTGATGCCACATCTGTAAACGATCTTACTGAAGTTCAACTTATAGAAGCTCTCATGACCCTGCAGACAGGGAAAGATATGAGTGGTTTTGATCTGGATGGTGCCCCTGACTTTTCAATCGGTTGCACACTAACCCCTTTTGCTGATGACAAAGGTAGAGACGCCGCCCTGCTCGCAGCTCAGGAAAAAGTCAAAGCTGGTGCGAATTACGTTATTATTCCTCCAATTTTTGATGTGGCAGGCAGCACCGATCTTCTTTCCAGAGTAAACGAACTTGGAGTACCGGTCATCGCGACGGTTTTTCTCCTCAAATCACTGGCAATTGCTCAATATATTAGCAACAGCGATCCAGGTGCAGGTATAAGTAACGACCTGATACGGCGTATCCGTAAATCCTCCAACAGGGAACAGGAAGGTATTAAAATTGCTGGTGAAAGCATTCTGGCATTAAAAGAGAATACCCAAGGCGTTCTAATACAGACACTGGGGTGGGAACACAAATTGCCCGAAATCCTCGATGTTGCCAAAATATGATTTTTGGAACATATAGCAATTTATCCAAGGATTGACCGAATAATTCGTTTAACCCTGCTAAACCTGTGACTAGAAAAGGTAACAATGCAGAATTCAAATAAAATCGAAACCCAAAATAACAAAGTACTCGTTGTCGGTGGAGGTCTCGGTGGGATACGAACGGCTCTGGATTTAGCTGAATCGGAAAAAGATGTCGTTCTTGTCGATAAGGACTACACCATCGGGGGTCTTATGACCCAACTGGACAGGACCTTTCCAACCAACAACTGCGATCTCTGTACTATTGCCCCCCACCTTTCCGAGAGTAACCGCCAGGAACATATCGAGCTCATGACTATGACGAGCGTCGAAGGTGTTACCGGGGAAAAAGGTAACTTCTCGGTTACAGTCAAAACCCAACCAAGATTTATTAACCTTGAAAAATGTACCGGTTGCGGGGACTGCTTTAAAGAGTTCCCCGAGTGTGTGCGATTCAACCCCGGTCTTGACCACCGGGCACCAACCTGCATGCGCTACCCCCAGGCTACACCTCAGTCATTTTCTATCGATTTAGACAAATGTACCGATGTAAAGGCTCTGGTTAGCGTATGTCCCGCCGGTGCAATAAATCCTGACGATATGCCGATAAAGCGTGAGATTAAATGCGCCTCCATTGTCTTATCACCTGGTGCCTCACTTTTTGATCCGACGGAACTTGATTATCTTGGTTATGCCAAGCTTCCTGATGTGGTTACCAGTCTTGAATACGAGCGAATTCTTTCCGCATCCGGGCCGACCGAAGGCAAGCTTCTCTGCCCTTCAAACGGCAAGCAACCCAAAAAAGTTGCCTGGATTCAATGCATTGGCTCCAGAGGGTTGCAAAAGGGTGCCGGAGCCTACTGCTCCAATGCCTGTTGTATGTTTGCCTTAAAAGAGGCAATGGTTACCAAGGAGCGATTCCAGGAAGATATAGAGACGACCATCTTCTATATGGATATGAGAACCTTTGGCAAGGATTACGAACTATATCTTAATCGCGCTAAAGATGAATACGGCGTTCGCTTACTTCGCAGCCGCCCTCACTCCATCCTTCAGCACGAAGGGCAAGATAACCTTACCCTTACCTACACTAAAGCTGACAGTACCGAACAGTTTGACGAGAAGTTTGACATGGTCGTCCTGTCAACCGGGTTCAAAACCTCCGAAGATACCCGAGCACTTGCGACCACCATTGGACTTGAGCTCAATGATGATTTCTTTCCGGTAACTGAAGGATTTAATCCTGTTGCCACCACGAAACCAGGTGTCTATGTAGCCGGTACCTTTGAAAGCCCGAAAGACATCCCTGAGACCATGGTCCAGGCAAGCGCCGCTGCTTGTATGGCAGGCGCTGATCTTCCTCTTGCCGAGAAAAAGACCACAGAAGAATCTGAAGCGAGCCGAGAAAGAGACATTAGCCAGGAAGAACCCAAGGTTGGTGTTTTCATCTGCGACTGTGGCGAGAACATCGGTGGAGTTATTGATGTGGATAATCTCGTTCAGCATGCCAGCGGCCTGCCTTATGTCGCTGTTGCCAAAGCTGAAGGTCATGGCTGTAGCCGTTTGTCCATGGAAAATATTCGCCAGACCATAGAGGAGGAACAACTCAACCGCGTTGTTATTGGCGGCTGTTCCCCCCGCACTCATCTGACCAAATTTCAGGACCTGCTTGGCAAGGCCGGGCTGAACAAATATTTGGTTGAAATTGCCAATATCAGAGACCAGGTGACCTGGGTTCATTCAGGGACTCCAGACGAAGCAACTGTAAAGGCGAAAGAGCTGATCAAGATGGCTGTTGGTGCCGCTGTCAAGGCACAGCCACTAACTGATCAAAGCCTGCCAATGAATAAAAATGCCCTGGTAGTTGGCGGCGGTGTAACAGGCATGACCACTGCTCTCAAACTTGCCGATCAAGGATTTCAGGTTTACCTGGCAGAAAAAAGTAAGCAACTCGGAGGAATGGCCAAAGAGCTTATAAAGACCCTGGAAGGTAATGATGTTCAGCCCTTTGTTGGCGATTTAATAGCCAAGGTTGAGAGTCATCCGAAAATTCAAGTTTTCACTCGGGCACTGATCGTTGACCATAGCGGCATGCCAGGTATGTTCAAGACTGGAATGCAGAGTGGACCACAAATGTTCTACAGACAAATCGAACATGGCGTCACAATTTTAGCGACAGGTGCGCTCTCTAATCGTCCGTCCGAATATCTGCTCGATCAATCAGCCGCAGTCAGGACCCAACTGGAAACCCAGAAATTTATCCATGAGAATCCAGAGGCCGTTAAAAAATGGGAAAACGTGGTAATGATACAGTGCGTTGGTTCCCGGACGGCTGAGAATCCCAATTGTTCTCGAATCTGTTGCCAAAACGCTATCAAAAATGCCCTGGCTATTCTTGAAATCAACCCAGAGGCTCGAGTCTTTGTTCTCTACCGAGATATGAGAAC
This sequence comes from Desulforhopalus sp., assembly GCA_013139415.1. Taxonomy (GTDB): domain Bacteria; phylum Desulfobacterota; class Desulfobulbia; order Desulfobulbales; family Desulfocapsaceae; genus Desulforhopalus_A. Next base: position 40,308 of record WTAT01000443.1, on the reverse strand, counting down.
CTATGGTTTCCAGGAAGAATACTATCAGGAGGCAAGAAGCAAGGGTGTGCTCTTTGTCCGTTACGATGTTGAGACCCCTCCAGTGGTAGAAGCTGCTGGTGAACAGGTAGATGTTACCTTTTATGATGCAATTCTAGGTATGAAACTAACTGTTACTGCGGACAATCTGAGCCTCAGCACAGGCATGATTGCGGATAACGATTCCACTGAGGAATTAGCGATGATTTTCAAGGTGCCCCGTACCAACGATGGGTACTTCCTTGAAGACCACGTTAAACTCAGACCGGTTGACATGTCTGTTCCCGGCTTCTATGTTGCCGGTACTGCGCATTCTCCTAAATTGATCAGGGAGAGCGTTACCCAGGCCAATGCTGTTGCGGCTCGCGCCCAGACAATGCTGGCAAGGGATGTTATCAACCTGGGTGCAGCTTCGGCTAGAGTTGACGGCAATTTATGTGCCGCTTGTCTGATCTGCGTCAGGGCATGCCCGTTTGACGTCCCCTTTATCAATGCGGATGGGTACTCTGAAATTGATCCAGCCAAATGTCATGGTTGTGGTATGTGTGTCTCAGAATGTCCGGCAAAAGCCATTCAACTGATGCAATTTGAAGACGACCGAATTTTGGCAAAGGTGGAACAACTTCTTGAAAGGATAAATGCATAATGGAAAATTTTGAACCGGTAATAGTAGCTTTCTGCTGCCACTACTGTGCCTATACCGCTGCGGATATGGCGGGAAGCCAACGCCTGCCATATCCCCCTAATGTTAAGATCATTCAGGTGCCCTGTTCTGGTAAGGTTGATGCCCAGCATATCGTCACAGCTTTTGAAAAAGGTGCAGATGGTGTTTATGTGGCAGGCTGCCTGGAAGGTGATTGCCACTTTAAAAATGGTAATGAAAAGGCTGCGCGACGAATCGACTATGTCAAAAAGTATCTTGAAGAAATCGGCATCGAAAGCGAACGACTTGAAATGGTCAATGTGTCAGCCGGAATGGGACATCGCTTTGCACAGGTGGCAACGGAGATTACTGAAAAAATACGCAATCTCGGTCCCAGCCCTGTAAAAGCTGCCATAGCCCAGTAACCGACAACGTTTTTTGTTGACGGTATAAAAAATAAGGAGAGTGAACCACCATGATCACTGCTGAACGAAAACCTTTAGAAGAACTAATTGCGTACGTTAAGCCTTTCAAGCGCATATTGCTGCTTGGCTGCAACGAGTGTGTAACCGTTTGCGCCGCCGGCGGCAGGAAGGAAGTAGGACTGCTCGCTTCCGGCCTCCAGATGGCAATGCTGAAAAATGGCATCAACATTGAAATCCAGCAACATACACTCGAGAGACAATGCGACCCCGAGTATGTGGAAGAACTGGTACCTATGATAGACAACGCCGATGCGGTCATGTCTATGGCCTGCGGTTGTGGAGTCCAGCAGATAGCGATGCGATTTAAGGACAAACCAGTATTTCCTGCCGTCAATACCACATTTATGGGCGCTTCTGAGCGTCAGGGTGTTTGGGCGGAAAGATGCCAGGGCTGCGGTAATTGCCTTTTAGGAATTACCGGCGGCATCTGTCCGATTGCCAGATGCGCAAAACAACTGATGAATGGCCCTTGCGGTGGGTCTACCGGTGGTAAGTGTGAGATAAGTGATGACGTTGACTGCGCATGGCAACTTATCTGGGACAGACTGAAAGCCCTTGGCCTTCAGGATATGTATTTGGAAAATGTGCCGGCTAAAGACTGGAGGTCGGGTGGTGGCAGTGGTCCCAGAAAGATTATAAGAGAGGATTTGGCAGAATGAAAACTGAAAGCAAACTAGAAAAGATTTTGGCAGCGGGACACATGGCAGTCACTTCTGAATGTGGCCCACCCCGCGGAGCAAAATACGACGAAGTGGTAGAAAAATCTAAGTACCTTGAGGGCATTGTTGATGCAGTAAATGTGACAGACAACCAGACAGCCATGGTGCGCATGTCCAGCCTGGCGGCTTCAGTTATCATTAAGCAGCAGGGTTTAAACCCTCTTTTTCAGGTTACATGTAGAGATCGTAACAGATTGGCCATGCAGGCCGATATTATTGGTGCCTATTCCTTTGGTATTGACACCATGCTTTGTCTGTCCGGCGACCATACCAAGTTCGGCGACCATCCAATGGCCATGAACGTCCACGACATAGATTCCATCCAGTTGATCCAGATGGTAAAAGATATGCGTGACAAAGAAATATTTCAGGGTGGTGCGGAATTAAAAGGGGCTCCCAAAATGTTTATCGGAGCTGCAGCCAATCCTTTTGCCGATCCTTTTGAGTTGAGAGTCATGCGTCTGGCCAAGAAGATAGCAGCCGGAGCCGATTTTATCCAGACCCAGTGTATCTTTAACGTGGATAAATTTGAAAAATGGATGGAAGGTGTTCGTGAGAAAGGACTCCACAAGAAGTGTTACATTCTTGCCGGCGTCACCCCCTGCAAATCTCTTGGAGCTGCCCGTTATATGGCCAAAAGAGTTCCGGGTATGGATGTACCCCAGGAGATTATTGATCGAATGGCGTCTGTGCCAAAAGAGAAGCAGGCGGAAGAAGGTGTTACCATCTGTGTCGAGACAATTGAAAGGATCAAAAAGATCGAAGGTGTTGCCGGTTTTCATATCATGGCAATAGAGTGGGAAGAAAAAGTTGAAGAAATTTGTGAAAGAGCAGGACTTCTTCCTCGACCTCAGGTATAAACAATGAAAGAAGTTTTCAACCAATAAGCAGATGGAGGAGAATTAAACATGAGCGATAGTAAACTTATTCTTGTGGTAGATGACGACACAGACCTCGTGGAAATGGTCTCCATGAAGTTGGAAAGTGCAAACTTTCGCGTCGCCAAAGCATATGATGGTCTCGAAGCCATGGATCGTATCAAGGAAGAACGCCCTGAGCTGATCATTCTCGATGTCATGATGCCGCGAAAAGATGGGTATACTTTGTGTGATGAACTTAAAAATTCAGATGATTACAAAGATATTATCATTGTGCTGCTGACAGCGGTTACAGAAGCAATTAAGTCGACGAATTATACACATATGGGCGGGAAAACGACCCTGGCTGATGATTTTGTACCTAAGCCTATTGATCTCGATAAGCTCATGGAAATAGTTCAGGACAATCTGTAATTTCTCTCCTGTTTTCCCTTGCCACCAGCGTTCACGGCAAGGGAAAACATTTTTTCTTTCGTGGCTAGTCAATGGAAGATGTTCAAAAAGTTCGTATTGGTGGTATCAAGTTCAGTGATGAACTGGCACAGGTAACAGTTGCTTGCAGAGCCTCTGACTATTCGTCTTTATCCCAATTGCTACATCTGATTGCAGAAAGAAATATTAACATTCCATTTTTGTGTCATTCTGTAGTTACCAAAACACCTGAGAGCATTTTCTGCGTTGACTGTTCTGATCTTGGTAATATTCAGCAAATCCTAAACTTTTCATCCTTTCAAGACGAGCATATCAGCATCATCCCATCCGTAGGTACCCTTACCCTCTTTCCGCACAGAAACGAATTTAAGCTACTGGGCCTGGTTATCAACTTTTTCGGCAAATACGGATTTCCTATTCATTCCCTCAGCACTTCTATTTCGGCAATCGCACTTAACACTGATTATTTCCTTCTGGACCAAATTGCTGAAAAAATACAAGCTATTCTAGCTCTGCCTGAAAATCATGCTCCGTTTCGACAGGGTTTTCGGGTAACACAGATACAGTTGTGAGCTACTCATTCTTGGAGAAACGTAAGTGGAAACTGTTGCAGTTTATAAGGAAGAACAGGTTAAAGTTTACGGCATCACGGAAAAAGCCGATCTGGCCTTAGGAATTCTCCGCTTCCCTTCAAATAAAACCGAATTATGGGGAGTGCGGACAAGCGCTTTTGAGGACTGTGTAAAACGATTCGAACTTGTTACCTCTCACGCCACCGACAAGAATATAATAGAGTTACATCTGCTTTTTGACCGAAAGAATTCTAAAAAACTGAGCGAAAAGCTTACAGAATGGGTCAAAGATGAACCGAATACTGAATTCAGCATTAAGCAGCCTGTGGATTTATTGTATTTATTCGGGCCACATTTTCAAGATAGATTTGGTATTGTGGATGTCGCTTTTAACGCTCTTTTGCAAAACAACATCGACATACTTGTCTCCGGATGTGCGGGTACCAGTATGTATTTTGTTACCTCCCAAAAACAAGGCAGTAGCGGTTTGAAAATTCTTAAAGATACCTTTCTCATACCGACCACAATTTAATCGCAATGGTGGTAATTTTGTGGCGTAGTTTTATCGACCACCTCATCGATCACAATTTTGACTTAGACTCTCGCAGTATATAACCCCATGATAGATTCAACTGATATTGACATAAATGAAGCCGACTGGCGTCTTCGTGTGTTTGACGCTCTCTCCTTTCCTACCCTCATTTTAAAACCCGATCGCACTATCCTTGCGGCTAATAAAAAGTTTTATGAGCGAAACAGAGCCCGCGCCGCCAAAATCATCGGAAGAACCTGCGAAGATATTCTTTCTGAAGATAGAACAGTCAAGCACATGTCCTGTTCCGGGGCAAACTGTCCCCTGCAACGAGTATTAGAATCAAAAGAAAATCAATCTGTTGTCCATAAAAAAATCGCTGACGATGGAGAGATTATATGGGAAGAACGGGTTTTTGCCCCTATCTTGGGAGACTGTGGGGAAGTTAAATATGTAATTGAAAGTCTTCGAGACATAACAAAAGTCAAACACCTTGAAAAAAAATATAGTGATGTCAGGCAATTGATTGACAAAGTCGTTCAAAGTTCGGTCAGTGCCATCATGGCCTCCGATCGCAAGGGTGAAATCATCCTGATGAATAAAGCAGCTGAGGAACTATTTGGTTACTCTGTGAGCGATGCTAACTTAGTAAATATTGAGGATTTTTATCCTCCTGGTGTTGCTCGCGAAATCATGAAAAAACTTCGCGATGAGAACATAGGAGAGGTTGGAAAACTACCCAGTACCCAAGTCAATATCATAACCAAAAAAGGTGAACAGATTCCCGTCGAAATGACTTCAGCCATCATATACGAAGATGGACAGGAGGCGGCAAGTGCAGCAATTTTTAACGATTTGAGGGAAAAACAAGCCGTCCAGAAGAAACTTGAAGAAACGGAAAACCAACTCTTCCAATCGGAAAAACTGGCATCTCTTGGCCGGTTGGCTGCAGGTGTTGCCCATGAAATCAATAACCCACTGACAAGTATCCTTCTCTATGGCAATCTGATGAAGGAAAAACTTGAAGAAGAGCACCCCTTGGCAAACAACCTCAATTATGTCCTTGAAGATGCCGAACGATGCAAAGAAATAGTCAAGAACCTCCTGGCCTACAGTCGTCAGACCCAGCCAGCAAAAGACGTCTTTTACCTGAACAATCTAGTCGGCGAAAGTTTACGACTGATCAGAGATCAAAAGCTCTTTATGAACGTGAAAATCATCAAAGAGCTCGACGACTGTCAAATTCTCGTCAATGCTGATAAGAACCAACTTTGCCAGGTATTAATCAACCTGATAATAAATGCCATTGACGCCATGGAAGGTAGAGGCACCCTCACCCTCAAGACATATCGCGACCGTAAGGAGGTCAAGGCCTATATTGCCGTAACTGATACAGGTAGCGGCATCCCCTTGGAAAACCTGTCAAAGGTATTCGACCCCTTTTTTACCACCAAGGAAATCGGCAAAGGTACCGGGCTCGGACTCAGCATGGCCTATGGTATTTTGGAAGAAAATCACGGTAAAATTTCCATTGAACATACCGGCCCTGAGGGCACAACTATTCTTCTTGAACTTCCAGAGGAACCAGTCTCAAATGAATTCCAATTCATGTCCATTGGCTGAATTACTCTATCCAATGTTACACCTGTTTTTTGCAGATAATCATGATCAATCTTTTTTATATCAGCGTAAATGACTGCTCGACTCGTGCAATAAAAAACAGTATATTCTTCTTTGGTAATCTTTGGTGAATTGGCAATTGGCCATACAAAAAATACTGTTTTATAGTGAAAAAACCGTTTTTCCGAAGTGTACGTTTTAGTGGAAAAACAAGCAGTTCTTTTTTCATATTCGAGAGAAAAAATTTTTGAGGTTGAGAGAAGGAGGCGACGAGTATCATTTGTGATTAATACAAATTTGATTCATATAATTTGATAGCCACAAATTGATAAACCATAAACCATTCCACTTTTTGGAATAAGACTGAGGGTATAGAGATTTAACCATGGATTTTAATATACTACTGGGTTTATCTGTCATTGTCTGTTTGGTTGGATTATTTTTTAGATTGTCAATCTGGTTTTCCCAAGGCATAAGACCTTCTACCTCACCCCACGCAGCAGTTCTCAATGTTGGTAAAAGAATCAGTGCCGGCCTGCAGGGCTTACTCGGGGTGTTCTTTAGTACTAAAATCCTTCTTCTCCTAAAATCAATTTTCGTTGATTTACTTTTCCAGAAACGTGTTTTCGACAAGAGTTACCTCCGTTGGACTGCGCATACCCTGATTTTCGTTGGTTTTATCCTGCTGTTTTTCATGCATGCCCTCGGTTCGACAGTGTCTGATGCCCTCTTTAATGATTACCAACCTACTTTAAATCCTTTCCTTTTCTTACGAAATCTCTTTGGAGTGATGGTACTCGCTGGTGTTGGTATAGCCATTTTCAGAAGGATTTCATTAAAACCAAAGCGGTTTGTGACCTATTTAAGTGACTGGGCTGCTCTAGTTTTTGTTGGAGTGATCATCCTCTCTGGCATGTTGCTTGAGGGCTCAAAAATATCTTCCTTTACCACCTATCAAAATATGGTTGAGGAATATGCGTCGTTAGATGAAGAGGAAGCGAAAGCCCTTGAAGCCTTCTGGGTCCAGGAAAACGGTGTAGTCTCTCCTAATATGGCAAAACCTTTTGATGCGGAACTCATCGCCCAAGGCCGCGAGGTAAACAGTGATAGTTGCATGGATTGTCACGCGTCGAACAAAGCAGCTTTTGCAAGCTTTGCCATGGCAAATATAACTCGACCGTTTTCTGCAGTTGTTGGCGATTCCGCTACGATAACCATGTTTTGGTACCTTCACATCCTTGCCTGCCTGTCCTTTTTAGCCTGGCTGCCATTCAGCAAAATGTTTCATATCCTGGCCGCTCCCGTCAGTCTCATAATCAAGAGCGTCACTGACGATGAACTGCAGGAACCTGCAAATATTCTCAACAGTCAGATGATTGGCCTCTCTGCCTGCACTCATTGCGGGTCCTGCTCAATAGAATGTTCCTCAGGTATGTTTTACGAAACATTCCAAAACGATTTTATTCTTCCTTCAGAAAAAGTTCAGTATCTCAAAAAATTTGCGGCGAACAAGGAGCATGACCCTGATATTATCAAACGTATGCAACAGGGATTGTATGTCTGTACCAGTTGTGATCGCTGCACTACGGTTTGTCCTTCCGGTATTAACCTGAAAGAGCTGTTTGTCAGTTCAAGATACAGCCTGCTTGATAAAGGTGATCCTGAAACTACGATGCTCAGTCATTTTTCCTTTCCCCTGGCTCTGGCACAAAATTTTGTCGACGACCACATAAAGGCTCTTAAAAAGGTGACTGACCTCTTTAAAAAGAATTTTCAGCATCTGGCGGATCTCGCTTCTCCCATAACTCTTGGAAAAAGTACGCTCCCAGCTAACAATAGCTTTAAAGGCTGTTTTTCGTGCCAACGCTGCACCAATATATGCCCGGTGGTGCGAAGTTATGACAATCCGGCTGAAGCATTGGGTTTACTGCCCCATCAGATCATGTTCAGCTTAGGAATTGGTAATGTGGAGCTGGCCATGGGTTCCCAAATGATCTGGAGCTGTTCCACCTGCTATCTCTGCCAGGAACATTGCCCCAACCAAGTCGAACTCTGTGATATTTTCTATAACCTCAAGAACGATGCCATAAACAAAATCGAGGCAGGAGCGAACGCATGAAATACGCATTCTTTCAGGGGTGCAACATCCCTATACGTATCCAGCAGTACGCGACTTCCACCGAAGCCGTATTAAATAAGTTTGGCATAGAATTGGAAGTTGTTCCGGATTTCAACTGCTGTGGCTATCCCGCACGCAATGTTGACGAAAAGGCCTATCTTCTCCCATCAGTGAGAAATATGGCCATTGCCGAGAAAATGAACCTTGATATCCTGGTTATATGTAACTGTTGTTTTGCCAGCCTGCAAAAGGCAAAAAAGGTAATGGCGGAAAACAGCAATTTGAAAGATGAACTGAACGGTTTTCTGGCCAAAGAAGATCTGAAGTATCAGGGAAACGTGCAGATAAAACATTACCTGACTGTACTCCATGAAGATGTCGGAACGGAAATGATCAAAACCCAACTCGTTAACCGGTTTAAGGATCTTAACATTTCCGTGATTCACGGCTGTCATATCCTGAGGCCCAGAGAGATTACCACTTTCGATGATTCCTTTGTCCCTAGAATTACCGAAGAACTTCTTCAGACCACAGGAGTAAATAGCCTTGATTGGCGAGGAAGGCTTGAATGTTGTGGAGCAGCACTTGCTGGAATAAACGATGAACTCTCCAAAAAGCTGCTGAGAGAAAAAATCACCGGGGCCCAAACCGCTGGAGCCGATTATATTATCCCTATCTGCTCATACTGCCACCTGCAATTTGACACTACACAGAAAAATATGCGAGGCGAAAAGGCTTCTGAAAAACTTCTACCAGTTCTCCTCTACCCGCAACTTCTCGGACTTTGTCTCGGAATTGATGAGCAAGCTCTTGGGATCGAACAAAACAGCACCATCGAAGCTGATGATATTCAGCGTATTAAATCCCTTTTAGGTCCTCCGGTGGAGGAAAAGAAAAAGAGGAAGAGAAAACCAAAACCAGCGGTTGCCGCTTAACAAACCATTCGCACTATCATTTACAAAAAACAAGAAAAATAAATCCTAAGTCACAAAAACCACCTCTACATCTGCACCGGATGAGGTGGTTTTTTCTTTTTTTTTCTCTGAAAATGTTTACTATTCATCTGAGTTAAGAAGAATGCCAAATTATGGCAGAATGCGAATGAATTTCATCATTTGCTTAGTACCTTTTATTTTTAGTACCTTTTATTTGGAGATTTGTATGAGCAAAGTTATAGCGTTTGCCGGAAAAGGCGGTGTTGGTAAAACAACTGTGGCATCACTGGTTCTCCGTTATATGAGTGTTGCAGGTCTATCCCCTGTTCTTGCAGTGGATGCCGATCCGAACAGCAATCTGGGTGAAACGATTGGACTGGATGTACCCAGTACTATAGGTGATATTCGTGAAACCTATATGAAAGATCCGCAAGGTATCCCTTCCGGCATGGACAAAGTTAATTACCTGGAACTTCTTGTAGAACAAGCACTGATTGAAAAACCGACATTTGATCTCCTCGTTATGGGGAGACAAGAAGGACAGGGCTGTTATTGCATGGTGAATAACATCCTGAATAATTTTACTGACAAACTTAGTGCCCACTATAAATATATGATCGTCGATAACGAGGCCGGAATGGAACACCTGAGCCGACGTACCAGCGGCCATGTCGATATGCTGTATCTGGTCACCGACTATTCCTTGCGAGGCTTGAGAGCTGTTCGTCGAATCAACACAATGCTTCAAGGATTGAAGCTTGATGTCAAGAATCTGGCAATTATCGTCACTCGGGGCCCAGAAGAGCTCAGCGATGCCTTTCTCGCAGAAGTTGAAGAAATAGGCCTGCCTATAGCAGGTATTATTCCCAATGATCCCGCGTTGCTTGAATTCGACATGGAACGTCGCTCCCTGCTCGAATTGCCCGATGATTCTCTCTCTGTTGTCGCCATTGAGACACTCATGGAAGAGCAGTGCCCGGTTGTTGCTTAATTCCCGTTTAACTTCATTTTTATGGGGGGAAATACAGTCTTAGTGTATTTCCCTTTTTTTTGCCAACGAGATAAAAATTTCATTTCTTGACCTATTTCTTGACCTATATCAAAGGCATTCACATAGTTGACTGTATACTTCAGTCATTAATAACAAAAAATTTAGCCTAGGAGCCTGTCCGAGAATAGGCTCCTAGAATAAACCATGCAGTTACTGCTTACATTTTCAGGAGATTTTTTATGAAATGCCCAGGCCAGGATATGAAATACTGGAAAGATGATGCGATCTTTAATGCGGACTGTCCAAAATGCGGTACGTCTATTGAGTTTTACAAAGATGATACTACTAGAAAATGTAGTAATTGCGACTATCGCTTTGTAAACCCCAAAATGGATTTTGGTTGTGCCTCCTATTGCCAGTTTGCCGAACAATGTATGGGAACACTCCCTGAAGAATTTATGGGATCAAGGGAAGATTTGCTAAAAGATAAAGTTGCTGTTGAAATGAAGCGCTACTTTAAAACGGATTTCAAAAGCATCCGTCAAGCCACTAATGCAGCCAGGCACGCTGAAAATATCGGTAAATTAGAAGGAGGGAATCTTGCCGTCATCCTATGTGCGGCCTATCTTCACGGAACAGGACTCGAAGGAACCCGGTCAATCCTTCAAAAAGTGGGAGCCAGTGAACCAATGGTTCTTGAGATTTGCGGTCTCCTGGAGAGCCAGGCCAATCTGCCACAGGATGCGAGCTTGCAGGCAAAAATAGTTCACGATGCATTGACGATCCAACAATTTCAAGACGATCTGAAAGCAAATCGAGTCGAAGTTGAAGCAGCACAGCAACTCATCGATCAAAAGTTGTCCACAGAAACAGCTAAAGCTATTACTGCCGCTTTGATGGAATAAAACTGCAAAACCTGCCCGCAAAAAAAGTTCTCTCTGTCCCTGCTCATGACATCACTCCACATGTGCCGGGACTTTGTTAGATCCTGGATTGGTAACTGTTCAGCAGCACCCCATCTGTGCACGATCAGTTCGCCCAGCATACAAATGTATCGAAGTCTTCGCTTATCTGCTGATCGACCTGCTTGAGCACACCTGGAACACTGCTGAACAGTTAGAGTCCGTGGTATTTTCAGGTTTCTTGCATGTACCTGAATAGGTACCTGGATTGAAACAATTACGAGAACCTTTCGAAGTTACATTCATTTCTCAAGCCATTGCCTTATCCCCAACTTGTCTCTTGTCACTATTTAAGATATGATCAGATCATACCTTTTATTATACATCCGGTAGCGATTACCTCCAGCCGGAACAGCTGATTAAAATTTAGCCTCAATTCTTTGAAGGTGGCCATGGCCTCGGTATTAATTGTCGACGATGAACGCAGCATGCGAGATTTTCTTAAGATTCTTCTGGAAAAAGAAGGTCATGAGGTAACTACAGCAAACAGTGGTGCAAACGCACTGGATACTCTCGACAAACTGTCGATTGACGTCATTGTCAGTGATATCCGTATGCCAGGCATGACGGGGATCGAACTCCTGGAAACAGTCAAAGAGCAATCCCCTGAGCTGCCAATAATCTTGATTACTGCCTTTGCCTCTCCTGATGATGCTGTTCTGGCGATGAAAAACGGCGCTTTTGATTATATCAGCAAACCTTTTAACGTCGACGAAATCAAATCAGTCATAGAATCGGCAACCAACAAAAATGTAATCAATAACAAGCCTCAGGAACTGAGCGCTACCTTTCCCGAGATCATTGGAAACAGTCGGGAAATGTTGAAGATATTTGACATGATCAGACGCGTTGCACCAACTCCTGCTAATGTCCTAATCTATGGCGAGTCAGGAACAGGTAAGGAACTGGTCGCCCAGGCAATTCATGATCACAGTAAAGTCGCCTCCCACAACTTCGTTCCGATCACCTGTAGTGCTATCCCCGAAGATCTCATGGAAAGTGAACTATTTGGCCATGTAAAAGGATCATTTACCGGTGCAATCAATGACAAATCCGGCCTTTTTAATGAGGCAGACAACGGCACGGCTTTTCTCGACGAAATCGGTGAACTGACCCCAATTATCCAAACCAAACTCTTACGGGTACTACAGGAAAGAGAGATTAAGCCGGTTGGTGGTACTCGAACCAGAAGAATTAATGTCCGGATCATCGCTGCTACCAACAAAATTCTCGAGGAAGAAATCAGAGCCGGTCGATTCAGGGAAGATCTCTTTTATAGATTGGCTGTTGTCCCGTTGCGAGTTCCATCGCTCAGGGAAAGAAAAGACGATGTTCCATTGCTCGTAGATCATTTTCTAAAGAAATATTCCCGCCGACTCGGTAAGGAAATACAGGAAATATCATCGTATGCCCTGCAGGTGCTGATGAATTACAATTTCCCTGGCAATGTACGAGAACTGGAGAATATAATTGAACGGGGCGTTGCTCTGGAAAGCTCCAACATTATTCTTCCGGAAAGTCTCACTTTCGCAGCCGGCATTAAAGAATCTCAGTCTGAGACCCCGTCATTATCCTCCAACCCTCTCATGCAAGCCGCCGAAAGTGAAGAGGAACTCTATGACATCGGTATTGAAAAGGTAATCGCCAATCTTGAAAAACGCCTCATTTCCCATACCCTGACCAAAACCAACAATTCGAAGATGAAAGCGGCGGAACTCCTACAGATCAGTTTTCGTTCTCTTCGCTATAAAATTAAAAAATATGGTTTGAGCTGACACGCATGGATTTTTCCACTCTTTTAGCCCGGTCCCGTAATACTGTCAGTACAGATCAACTCCTCAGACACCAGCTGCTCTGGATGCTCTTGCTGCGTATTATTCTCTATACCTTACTGCTGGCCATCAGTTATATCTTTCAAAGCTCGCAGTTTGATATTATCGTTATCCCCTCTAATTTGTTCGTTTTACTACTCCTGATAGTTTATCCGACAACAATTTTCTCCGCTTTTTTACTGCTGATTTACCAGGGAAACCTCCGAAAGTTCGGCTTTATCCAGACCCTCATTGACACCTGTTTTGCAGCTTCGCTCATCTTCTTTTCCGGTTCATCCAGTTCCATTTTCACTTCTGTTTTCTTTTTTCCCATTGTGGCCGGAGGTCTCATCCTCCCAAGAAAAGGTGGACTAATGGCCGCTGCTGCTGCGACTCTTCAATTGGGGACGATCCTTTTTCTGGAGTTTCATGGGTGGTATCCTGCTTATCTACAAGAGTATCTTACGTATTCCCCCAACTCGCCCATGGTAATCCTCAACCATTTTTCCGTTCACGGGCTAACATTTTTTCTTGCCGCTGTCCTCAGCGCCCTGTTCGGCAGACGCCTTCAGAAAACAGAAAATGCACTCAGTGATTCACTGAAGAATTTTGATCGCCTCGCCAATCTTTACAAGAAGATATTTGATAACATTTCTACTGGAATACTAACTATTGATGAACAAGGTATCATCACTTCTGCCAATGCCGCCGTCGAAAATTTAATAGGATGCAGCACTTCTCTGGAGTTGGTAGGCCAAAACCTTGCGGCGGTTTTTCCAAACATCGAGCTGTCAGAGGCGAACCGCAGACTAACCACAGATTTTCTAAAAGATGATGGCAATACGGTCCGAATAGGTTATGCCCATATGATCATCCAAGGGTCGAAGATCGATCAGCAAAGTTCAGAACCACCGCACAAGATCATCACTCTCCGGGATATCAGTGAAATCGAAAAGCTCGAGCACCAGGTCAGACAAACGGAAAAACTCGCGGCCATAGGTATGATGAGTGCCAGCATTGCCCACGATTTTCGTAATCCACTCGCAGCTATATCCGGTTCTGCTCAAATATTGGCTAATGAGTTTTCGACAGAAGGAACCAAGAGCTATGCTAATTTTGAATTGACCAACATCATCCAAAGAGAATCCAACCGATTGATTAGAACTATTGCGGATTTTTTAAGATTCTCACGACCTGAACATTGCCATTGCAACTGGTTTTCGCTACGCAGTTGCCTGGACGAAGTCCTGCAGGTCCTGAGAGCTGATCCTACTTGGCCGACTACAGCACAGGTGGTTCTCGACTTTAAGGGATCAATTGATATATGGGCAGACGAGAAACATATGTTTACAGTTTTCAACCATTTTATTCTAAATGGTTTGGCATTTTGTCCGGCAGGGAATGAACGTATCACCATCAACGCCTATGAAACAACAACCGAAAATGACTGTGATGCGATTGAAATTTCATTTAGTGACAATGGCCAGGGCGTTGATGTAAATATGAGGGAGCAAATATTCGAACCATTTTACACGACTCGAGCAGATGGGACAGGACTGGGACTGGCGATCGTCAAACAGACCATCGACGAGCATCATGGCACTATCACTGTGCAAAACGGAGAAGCGGGAGGAGGAATATTCACCATAACCCTTCCCCTGCCTCAATAAAGATTATCAGCAATCCCTGTTGGCAATATTTCAAAAGACTTGCAACTGATTTAGTTTTTCGTTTCCTCAGGATTTTGCGCAAAAGGAGCCTCAGCACTGAACCTGAGCTGTTCAGTTTTGAGATAAATTGTACCTGTCCCCGCCCGATCAACAGCTAGTATTTCCCCACCAATCCATATTTTTTTGCCACTGGGCAGCTCTTGCAGCTGTGGATAGACAGTGAGATCCACCTCGCTCTCTATCACCACCCCAAAGCCATCTTCTGACACATCCAGTAATACACTGGTCCGACCATTCTCTGTTTGCCGGAGGGTGAAAAAATAAGCTGGCCACAGAACCGGCAGATGTGCAAATTTCGAGTTAATAACATCCTCATTGAGATTTTCCATCGAAGCCAACTGCTCTAAAAGTTCTTCGGGAGATGGTTTGAGGAAATAGGTGGAATTTGTCCCAGTATCTTCAGTCTTCTTTTGTCCTTTTTCCTCTTGTTTAATTTGAAGTTTCACACTTTTGGGAGAAACTACAACCAAAGGTTCTTTCTCTCGTTTATTAGCCTTCTGCAAGTATATTCCACCCACGATAAAAACGATGAAAGCTAATCCGAGTCCGAACAGAGACAGTCTTTCCTTATACTTTTTTATAAATTCGATTACAGAGCTCAAAGTGTCATTCCTGCTCTTTCCATACCTTTGCACCTAATCTGGTAAGTTTATCAACAAGATTTTCATACCCGCGCTCCAAATGATATATACGAGAAATCTCAGATCGGCCAGAAGCAGCAAGACCGGCGATCACCAATGAAGAGCTGGCACGAAGATCTGTAGCCATAACCGGAGCACCGTTCAAACCATCTAATCCCTGACCGGTTACAACAGCAAAATGGCCATCAATCCTGATCTTGGCTCCCATTCTGTGCAGTTCAGCCACATGCATGAAACGATTTTCAAAAATAGTCTCGTTAACTACGCAGGTGTCGGAACTAAGCGCCATGAGTGCCATAAACTGAGCCTGCAAGTCAGTCGGATAACCGGGATAGGGCATTGTCTTGATATCAACACTTTCTATCACCCGCTGCTTATCCTCTTGGTCAAACCAACCGACGCTTACTGTAGTTTCGGTCTCGGTTATCTTCAGTCCGACCCCTCGAAGTTTTTCAAGAAGCGAAGGTAAATGAGAAGGATTGCAGTTAGTCACTGTACCGGCCCCTCCGCTCGCTGCTATGGCAATGAGATATGTTCCTGTCTCAATTCGATCAGGAATTATCGAACAATCTGCTGGAATGAGACGTGATACACCATGGATGGTCAGTTTGTCAGTATCTTTACCCTCAATTCTTGCCCCCATGCCGGTCAGCATGTCTACAAGATTGCCGATCTCCGGTTCTCGTGCTGCATTCTTCAGCACTGTAGTGCCTTCCGCCAGGACCGCTGCCATGAGGAGATTTTCCGTACCGGTTACAGAAGGAATATCAAAGTAAATGACATTGCCAAGCATTGGTCCGTCTATGCTTGCATCGACATACCCACCTTCCAGTTTACAGGTTACTCCTAAACGTTCCAGTCCCATAATATGGAAATTAATAGGCCTCGCCCCGATCGCGCAACCACCCGGCAGGGAAACTTTGGCTTTTCCAAACCTTGCCAGAAGCGGTCCTAAAACAAGAACCGAAGCCCGCATTGTTTTAACCAGTTCATAAGGGGCCTCTGTATGGAGCAGGTTTGTAGTGTCCAAAAGAAGAACATCCCCGGTTCGCTCACTCTTAACTCCGAGATTTTCCATTAGACGAACAAAGGTACGAGTATCTCGCAAATCTGGCATATTTCGGAGAATGTGTTTACCAGGAGCTAGCAGTGTTGCCGCCATAAGAGGCAAGGCCGCATTTTTTGCGCCACTGATTCTCACCTCTCCATACAGTGGTCTGCCACCTTCAATAATTAATTTTTCCATCTTCCGAAATTTCCTCTTCTCATTTTTCCAGCCTCACATGGACAACCCGGTCACGTCCCGCATAATCGACAAGTATTTCAACATGCTGAAAACCTGGTAAACCAGCAACTTTTTCCAAAAACAATAGCCTCACCGCTTCGCCCTGGTCTGCTCCAATCTCCATAAAACATTGCCCCCCCGGGCCGAGAACCTTCGCCAAGCCGTCACGAATCTCTTTGATGAGCTCAAGTCCATCTGCTCCGCCATCAAGAGCTAAATGAGGCTCAAACACTCCCACTTCTGGTGAAAGACTGTTTGCAACATCAAAACTACTCACATAGGGAGGATTGGAGACAATCAAAGAGAAGTTACTTTCCTCTGAAAAGTGGGAGAAAAGATCTCCCTGAACAAGAACCACCCGGGAACCAAGAGAATGTCGCTTTACATTTTTCCTTGTCACATCTAAGGCTTTCTTAGAAATATCCGAGGCGTAAATCGTCCTTCCGGTCTCTTTGGCAAGCACGGTTGCAATCACCCCGCTGCCGCAACAGAGGTCAAGAACAGGTCCTTTTTGTAAATTTTCTGAAACGGTCAGTGCCAAAACCCTATCGAGCAAAAATTCGGTTTCCGGTCGGGGGATAAGAACATCGGAAGTGACAAAAAAGGGCAAGGACCAGAATTCCTGTTCACCTAGGATATAGGCAATAGGTTCTCGTTTGGTTCTACGCTCCAAAAGCTGCGAATAGGTATCGAGAAGTTGCTGGTTTACCTCGGATCCACCATCAAGAAAAATCTCTGTTCTACTTTTCCCAGTGCAGTATTCGAGCAGAAGCCTTGCATCAAGGTCATATTCAGGCAGCAGAGCAGTCTGCAACGCAGACTCTCCTAAGTGAAGCAGGTCTACCAGCCGCATGTCTGAGGCAGACAACAGAATTGCCAGTGGCCCTTAGAACGGTAAGCAAACAATACTTTCATGATACTTACTGGATCGCCTTGAGTTTTTCGGACTGATCATGGGTAATAAGTGGATATATCACATCCTCAAGCTTACCGCTCATTATTGAATCGAGCTTGTAGAGGGTAAGGTTGATACGATGGTCGGTCATTCGCCCCTGTGGATAATTATAGGTACGGATTCTCTCGCTTCTATCACCACTGCCGATCTGACTTTTTCTGTTCTGGGAAATTTTGTCGTGACGCTCTAGCTCAAGCTTGTCAAGTAAGCGCGCCCGAAGGACGGTCAAAGCCTTGGCCTTGTTCTTATGCTGGGATTTTTCATCCTGGCAAATAACCACCAGCCCGCTGGGCAGATGGGTTACGCGAACAGCAGAATCGGTGGTATTTACAGACTGACCACCCGGACCGGAAGAACGAAAAACGTCAAATTTTAACTCATGCATGTCGATTTTCAAATCCACCTCATCGGCTTCAGGTAAAATCGCCACGGTTACGGCCGAGGTATGTATCCGTCCCTGGGTTTCTGTCTCAGGTACCCTTTGTACGCGGTGTACTCCACTCTCGTATTTGAGTTTTGAGTAAACTTGGTCGCCGCTTATGAGGGCAATAATTTCTTTAAACCCACCAATTCCGAGTGGGTTTGAGCTCATAACTTCAACACGCCAGCCCATGTCCTCGGCAAATCGGCTGTACATCCGAAACAGGTCGCCTGTAAAAAGAGCAGCTTCATCACCACCAGTACCTGCCCGAATTTCCAGGAAGGTATTTCTATCGTCATTGGGATCTTTAGGGAGAAGAATGATCTTCATCGCCTGATCCAGCTGTATCTCTTTGGCAACAAGTTCTTCAATCTCAGCTTTGGCGAGTTCTTTAAGATCCTGATCTTCATCCTCATCATGAAGTATCATTTTGTTTTCTTCTAAATCGTCCTGAACTTTCTTATATTGCAGATAGAGATCATTAAGTTTGGTGAGGTTCGAGTGCTCCCGAACAACTTTTTGAAATTCCTTCTGGTCACTTACCAGTTGGGGATCAGACAACCTGCCTTCCAGATGAGAAATTTTATCTTCAAGATCCGTAAATTTTTCAAACATAGCATTCAACCAGCAGGAGAGGAATGAAAAAAGTCCACAACCATGTCTAGGAGGCTGTCCGAGAATGCCCTTTTGTCCAAACTCTTCGGAATTCCCAAAAAATAATGCTCGCAATATCATACATATGGCTGTGCTTATTTTTTTAAAATTTCTCGATTTTGAACAAAATGTCTATTCTCGGACAAGCTCCTAGCATCGTTGTGGACAGTTTAGTGACTTAGAAATTATTTTTCTTATTTTCACCCCTTGAGGGGGTACTGAAAAAAGTGCAGAAAATCATTTCGTTAAGAAATTTATCCCGCTCTTTTCAGCGGGGTTAGAACATCTCTGATGTCGGAAAAGAAATCCAACAAAGAAAAGTATAAAAATTAAGCCTTACCCTTATCTTGAGCAGCAAAATGCTTTGCATAACGCTGCTTGTACTTCTCAATACGACCTGCGGAATCGATGAGCTTCTGCTTACCAGTAAAAAATGGATGACAGGCGGAACAAATCTCCACTTTCATCTCCTCCATTACAGATCCCATCTCTACAGTATTACCACAGGCACAAACTGCAGAAATTTTATGATATTCTGGATGTATTCCTTCTTTCATAGCTATTATTCCTCCAACTCGCCAGTATAGGCGACGATCATTTTATATAGTTGTGACAATTTTATCAGGACGCAAGTGAGACATAATAACCAAACAACGGTTTTTTTCAACAAAAATTGGTAGGGTAATGTTAATACCCAAACAAAAAATCATGCATTCATCGAATCCAGAAAGTCAGCGTTACTTTTCTGATGTTTAAGTTTATCAGTCAGAAAATCCATGCAGTCGGCTGGATTCATTGAATTGAGAAGCTTTCTGAGAATCCAGATACGATTGAGGGTAGCTGGTTTCATCAACAGATCTTCTTTTCTTGTCCCGGAACGTTTGAGGTCGATCGCCGGATAAATACGTTTATCGGCCATCTTTCGATCAAGGATAAGCTCCATGTTGCCTGTTCCCTTGAATTCCTCAAAGATTACTTCATCCATACGGCTTCCCGTTTCGATAAGCGCGGTGGCCAGAATGGTCAGGCTTCCCCCTTCCTCAATGTTTCTTGCTGCACCAAAAAAGCGTTTAGGCCGATGCAGTGCGTTGGCCTCGACACCACCAGAAAGTATCTTGCCACTTGCTGGGGTCACAGTGTTATACGCTCTGGCCAGTCGGGTTATACTGTCGAGAAGAATCACCACATCCTTTTTATGTTCAACAAGCCTCTTGGCTTTTTCGATTACCATCTCAGCGACCTGAATATGGCGCTGGGGGGGTTCATCAAAAGTTGAACTGACCACCTCGGCAGTTTTGACACTACGTGTCATCTCAGTCACCTCCTCCGGTCGTTCATCAATCAACAGAACAATGAGATAGACCTCCTTGTGATTTCTCACAATGGAGTTGGCGATTTTCTGCATAAGCACAGTCTTACCGGTTCGGGGAGGAGCCACAATCAGTCCTCGTTGCCCCTTACCAATAGGCGCAAACAGATCCATAATTCGCATGGACATGTTATCTGGTTGCCATTCAAGGCTGAAGGCTTCGTTAGGATGGAGTGGTGTCAGGTTACCGAACAGGGTCTTCTGCTTGGCAGCATCCGGTGGATCGAAATTGACACTGTCAACTTTAAGGAGTGCGAAATACCTTTCTCCTTCTTTTGGAGCTCTGACAAGTCCTTCAATGGTATCCCCGGTTCGAAGATTCAGTCTGCGTATTTGTGATGGCGATACATAAATATCATCTGGACCTGGCAGGTAATTGTAGTCTGGGGCTCGAAGAAAACCGAAACCATCTGGCAGGATTTCCAGGACGCCACTGCCCCGCATTTTCCCGTCTTGGACCGACTGAGCTTTCAAGATCGCAAAAATCAGTTCTTGTTTACGCAAAGAACTGTACCCCTCTACTTTTAACGAACGTGCAAGCTGTACCAGTTCACCGATTTTCATCAGTTTGAGTTCCGCCAGATTCATTAACCTTCTTCTCCTTTGTGGGATTATTGGCAGGATATTAGGGAGATACCACTAGTAACTCTAACCCTACGGACGAGCCGTACAATATTGCCGGTGTTAGTTATATTCAGACTGTTATGACTACGCATCAGGTAAAATACCTGAGCATAGCCAACAGCAATTGAAATTATAGCTGATTGTAAAGAAATTCTTTTGATCTTTTTCGTCGCTTAGATTTTAAAAGCAGAGCGGAAAGATGGCCAGATCTGTGAAGAATCACATTGTTGAAGTCTGCAGATCTTCAGGACATCATTATAGGAACAATCTGTTCCAAATTGATTTTAACAGGATCCAAAGAAACGATTTAGCAATGATAGGATTTGAGTTTCAAAATCATCGTTTGTCTTATACGTTTTCAAATCAGTGCTGTCAAGCTTAAATCAGTGCTGTCAAGCTTTTTAGGCGGACAATCGTTGAATACCTACTCTTTTCACTCCCCACTAAGTTTCTGATTAAGCTTTTTGGACAGCCAGGCAATCTGCTGCACTGTACTTACAAACGTACCAGAATTATCAACGATAAAATGAGCATAATCAAGTTTTTTTTTGATGGGGAATTGAGCATTCAAGATCTGCTTGATTTGCTCGACTAATATCCCATCCCGTGTCATCACCCTTTGAACGCAAAGTTCTTCAGGTACATAGACAACTACGCAGATATCAAATGCATCTTGCCATCCAACTTCATAGAGTAAGGGAACCTCAACGACCAGAATATCTCCATGGATAGAACACTCTCTGCTACGAGCAGCTACTTGAAGCTGAACGATAGGATGAAGAATACTTTCAAGTTTTGCCCTTAACTCTCCATCCTCAAAAATAGCCTGTTTCAAAAGCAGTCGATCAATCGTTCCGTCGTCTTGTATGAATCTTTCCCCGAAAGTATGACGGAATTTTCCAAACCCCTCGGTTCCAGGCAGCATTTGCAGACGGCACAACTCATCTGTATCAAGAAGCTCGGTTTCAAGTGTTGCAGCAAGAATTTTGCTTACAGTTGATTTCCCGGTTCCGAGCCCACCGGTTACCGCAACATTCACTCTCTACCCTCCACTGCTCCAAACCCTCCCATCCCTTCCAAAACCTCGCCAAAATCTGGCCAAATTACTGCACTTTTATCAACAAGAACGGCTGTCACGGGATGATGAAAAACAAGCCTGGACGCATGCAGGAGCTGTCTTGGGAAATGACTGTTATCCTTGCCTGCTCCATATACTTTGTCACCGACAACAGGACAACCTAGATGCGCCATGTGAACCCGAATCTGGTGAGTTCTGCCTGTCTCAATCGACACTTTCACCAAGCTAAATCCATTATCAAATTCATGCACTACTTCCCAGTTGCTGGCGGCATGTTTTCCTCCAGTCTGCCTGATTGCCATTTTCTGACGCTGAACAGGATGACGGCCAATGGGGGCAACAATTCTCCCGGTTTTCTCTTTGAGGACGCCATGTAACAGGGCCAGATACTCTTTTTGTAAGCGGTGATTTTTAAAACAGTCAACCAGCAGTCGATGTACACTTTCAGTTTTGGCAATAACCATTATACCGGAAGTGTCTTTATCGAGTCTGTGGACAATACCAGGCCGAATAGAGTCTCCAACTTCAGCAATCGACTTGCAATAATGCAGCAGACCGTTGACAAGGGTTCCAGTGTGATTGCCGCTTCCAGGGTGCACAACAAGCCCCGGAGGCTTTGAAAGGAGCAACAGTGAATCATCCTCATAAAGGATAGGAAAGTCAATTCTCTCTGGAAGAACATCAATTGCTGCTTTACTTTCAACAGAACCTTCCAGCCTCTCATCAATTTTGAGACGATAGCTGCTCTTTTTGTGCACACCATCAACTAAGATCAATCCTTTTCGAATTGAAGAAATGACCAGGGCTCTGGATACTGAAGGCAGATAGTGGGAAAGAAATTGGTCAAGCCGCATTCCAGCCAGTCCAGCATCAATCGTAACCTGAAAAGGTAGGTCTGACCTTCTGGAGTTGCCCGGAGCCGCTGCTTTTGATTCCATACTGTTAATTCTTATACAACTTTGGTGGGAAAAACGTCGTAAAAACGTTCAACGCGTTAGGAAAAAATAGCTTCAATAGTTTTGCTGACGTTTGCTTCTTCTATGTCTTGAGCCAGTGACAACTCTTTTACAATAAGGTTTTTTGCGGTATCCAGCATTTTTCTCTCACCATAACTTAGATCTTTGTCAACGCTGAGGAGAAAAAGATCACGAAGCACAATCGCCACCTCATGAACAGAACCGGTCTTAATCTTTTCCATATAATCACGATAGCGGCGATTCCACGTCTGAGTACCCAGTTCCACAGAACGGTCAGCAAGAATATCGAGAACATTTGCCACTTCTTTTTTACCTACGATTGCACGCAGGCCAACATTCTCACTACTGGCGGTAGGAATCATGATCCTCATGCTGTTATCCAGAATCTCCAGAATATAAAACGATTGGTCAATACCTCCGATAGTCTTTGTTTCAACAGCTTTGATAACTCCAACTCCGTGGGCCGGATAAACAGCCATATCACCTTCAATAAACACAGATATCTCCTTTAAACACAAGACGCCTTGCACAAGGTTGCAAAAGATGAACAAGAATAGCACAAGACAACAACGCAGTAATTTGCCATACAAGGAAAGTGGCGGATTGTAGAAGGTATCTTCCTTTTATCCGGCATTTTTGATATTTTTGCTGCAGCGGGTGTTCTTATAAAGAACCAAATTCGGACTTCAATGCACATACTATAACACGTTTCCCACCAAATTACCGTACTTTTTCATATTGACAAAAGAATTGGCGAAGAAGCCGATGGACTACATGAGAAAGGATATCGTTATTTCAAACTATTAAGAAGATTCATGGCCCTGGCGGGATTGCCTTGCAAAAAAGTACGTATTCCATCTTCAATACTATCGTATCTAGATTGCAGAATGTTAAAATCTTCTTCTGTGACGTTACCTAAAACGTATTTGTCCACCGGAAAATCCGCATGAACCACTCCATTCCCTGGCCTTCCAATTCCTATTTTCAGGCGGTAGAATTCCTTAGTTCCGAGGGTTTCCACGAGGGATTTTATCCCGTTATGCCCCCCAGCACCTCCTCCCTTAACAAGTTTTATCCTCCCCGGTGCCATATCAAGATCATCATGAACTACCAATAATTGGTCAGGATTCACCTTATAAAAACGGTAAAAATAAACAACGGCTTTCCCGCTGCGATTCATAAAAGTTACCGGCTTTATGAGATGGACCTTTTGCTCATCAACTGACAGAGAAACGTACTGCGCCTGCCATTTTTCGAGGAAAGTAGCCGAATGCCACCTTCTCGCCAGTTCATCCACTATAAAAAATCCAACATTATGGCGCGTGGAACGGTACTGATCGCCAGGATTGCCTAATCCTGCAACAATGAAATCTTTCTTTTCCATAGATAAAGTAGCAGTAAATAGAAAAAGGTCCGGAAAACTTTCTTTTCCGGACCTCTTTATAACTGTTCAGAATTGAGACGCAAACAGAAGAATCAATCGCTCTGCCAGAAGGCCCTGTTTCTGATCTTCCAGTCTGACTTACTTATTCGGCAGCTTGCGCTTGCACTTCTTCTACTTCACCTTCGTCCTCTGATTCTTCAATCTTCTCACCAGGTTTCATAATAGCTATTGCCACAGTCTCTGGATCGGTAACCATTTTAATATTATCGGGAATAGTGAGTGCTGCACATTTGATTTGATCTCCTATATCCATGTGAGTTATATCAATTATGCACTCATCAGGGATATCAAGTGGTTTGCCCTCAAGAACGACCGCACTGCAAATGAAATTCATTAGTCCACCAAGATCGACGCCTTTGGCATTTCCTTTTAAAGTGATCGGCACATTAAAGGCACGATCTTTTTGAAGGTCGATTTCACAGAAATCAACATGGATCAGCGTATCCCGAACGGGATCCGTCTGTACTTCCCCCACCACTACAGTCTTTTCCGATGCGCCATCAACTTTCAAGGTTACTATAGCATTTCGGCGGTAAAATTCGAGCAACTTGGCCATAAGTGTCTTCGAATCAAGCTGGAGTTTTTGCGCCTCTGCACCTCCACCATATACCACGGCAGGAGTCATTCCTTTCATACGTAGCTGACGCATGGGTCCCTTACCGGAAGTATTTCTAACAGAAGCGGATATTTCAACCTGAAGCATTTTTCCTCCTTTGCCAAACAGTCGCAACAACGGATTTTAAAACGACTGAGCAGAATATGATAAATTTAAATTTATTTTGAATAATTAAAACGTACGGTCATCAGCTACACAAAAAGAGAGCTGACGGAATCTTCATTATGTATTCTGCTAATCGCACTGGCAAGCAGTTTTGAAACTGAAAGAACTTTGATCTTGTCACAATTCTCTGCCTCGCCCCGGAGCGGAATAGAATTGGTAACGACGAGTGATTTTAGTTCAGACCCATTCAGCCGCTCGATTGCGGGACCGGAAAGGACAGGATGTGAACAGCACGCATGCACTTCTTTGGCACCGTTTTCAAGCAATGTTTTTGCGCCCGCACACAACGTACCGGCCGTATCAACCATATCATCCATCAGAATAGCTGTTTTGCCTTCTACATCGCCAATGACATGCATTGCTTCACATTCATTTGGTTTGTCACGGCGCTTATCAATTATTGCCAGCCCCGAATTCAGCCGTTTTGCAAACGCACGGGTCCTCTCGACACCACCAGCATCAGGAGAAACCATAATAACGTTATCGTCGAAAGTTTTTTGGATGTATTGTAGAACTACTGGAGCGGCATATAGATGATCTACAGGGATGTTAAAAAAACCTCCTATCTGGCCAGCATGCAGATCCATGCAAAGAACCCTTCGCACCCCCACTGCCATCAACATTTCAGCCACTACTTTTGCTGTAATCGGAACCCGGGGAGCGTTTTTTCTGTCCTGTCGAGCGTAACCATAATATGGAAGTACAGCGGTAATCCTTCTGGCTGAAGCTCTCCTGAGAGCATCTATCATGATCACCAATTCCATCAAATGGTCATTGACTGGCGTACAGGTCGGCTGAACAACAAAAACATCCGTCCCGCGAACATTTTCTTTTATTTCGACAAAAATTTCGCCATCGCTGAATTTTCTAACCTCAGCTTCACTGAGTGGTATGTCCAGATGAGCGGCAATCTCCTCAGCCATTCTTAGGTGAGCATTACCAGAAAATATTTTTAAATCTCGCATCTTTTTTTTGATGTACTAGGAATAGGCTAAAAACGCTTTAGTGATGGCTGGGGCGGCAGGAATCGAACCTACGAATGCCGGGATCAAAACCCGGTGCCTTACCGCTTGGCGACGCCCCAGTACACGCTCTTGAAAGAAATATCTTTTCTCCGTATTCCTGACGTAATCCACCAACAATACGCTTTAAATCAGAACTAAATGGTTTCTCAGTGTCTGAAAAAATCCCAAAAACAGTCGGCCCGCTACCAGACATCAAAACCTGCGATGCCCCAGCTACCAGCAGCGATTTCTTTATTTGTCCTATTGCCGGATGTTTTACAACAGTGACCTGTTCAAGGTCGTTATGCATATCCCCAAGAGACAAACAAGCTGCCTTGTGCTTTTGAAAGCATGACAATTTAGAGTTTTTTGATAGTCTTGTCAATGCTAAATTTTGAAAAACCCATGCTGTGGAAATAAAAAAATCTGGATTCACTAACACAAAAGAGCAATTATCTATAGAATCAACAGGATACATCACATCACCGATGCCCGTTGCAAATACAGCAGCATATCCAATTGCGAAAAAAGGCACATCAGCCCCCAGAGGGCGCGCCAATTCAATCAGTTGACTCTCGGAAAACTCCTGATCAAAAAGCGAGTTGAGACCACGCAACACTGCCCCCGCGTCACTGCTTCCCCCACCAAGTCCCGCCGCAACCGGTATCTTTTTTTGAAGAGTTATCCTCACTCCATATCCCTTGCTTTTTTTACTCACCTGGAAAAAAGCCACTGCCGCCCTGACCGCAAGATTAGTCTCGTCTGTTGGAATTAATGTGTCGTCGCAGGAGAACTCTATTCCACTGCCAGAATACAGTTCCAGGGCGATATTGTCATACAGGTCGAGCTTTTGCATCCAGGTTTCCAGATCATGGTAGCCGTCTGCACGTCTGCCCAAGACATTAAGAAACAAATTTATTTTTGCTGGTGCCTTAAGAGATATTTTGCGACTGTTGTAATCCATTTAAAAAGATTACTTCTTAACCGCTTTTACAAAACGAATTTTGATATCATAGAGCATGTTTTTCAAGAGCTCTGCTTCATCTTCCGTCAAATTGCCTTTAGTCTTGTTCTGCATCAGAATCAGGGTATCAATCGCATGTTTAGCGAGATCCAAATCCACTATTCTTTTTCCCGTTGCCGGGTCCGATATTTCACCAAGATGATAGAGCGCAGAGGTATTCAGAGACATGATAAAAGCAGGGAATGTCACTTCCGGCATAACACATTTGCCCTGCTTGTCGGGCACTTTTCCCTCTCCGCATCCACACTCGCTGTCTTCTTGTTTCCCATTGTCAGCCATCTTTTTGCTCCTCTTCAATCTATTTTCAGGAATTTATACGGAAGTCAGGTCCAACACCTGCGCTTTGGTAATGTTTTTGAGATCTTCGACCTTGGCAAGTAATTCTTTTGAAACAAGCTCGTCGGTGCTGAGAAGGATAATATTCTGATTACTTGCCTCCTCTCGACCTACGGTCATCCGGGAGATATTGACTCCTGAAATACCAAGGGTGGTTCCCAGCGCTCCAATTACGCCAGGCACATCGTTATTAAATACCAGCAACATCGGACCAGATGGTAATGCTTCAAGCCTGAAGTCATTCAAACGGACGAGACGAGGCTCACGGCGACCGAAGACAGTGCCAACCAGAGTATTTTCGGCTTCATTGGTTGTTACTTTGATCGACAGCGTATTCACAAAATCGTCAGCTTGTTCGCTTCTTGACTCAATAATGCGAATCCCCCTCTCCTTTGCAATAATCGGCGCATTGACATAATTCACAGCATCTTTCAGGATAGGGGTAAACAGTCCTTTCAGAAATGCGACGGTTATCGGGCTGGTGTTCAACTCAGCCAATTCACCACTGTATTCAATATTGACTTCAGCCACTCCCCCTTTAGCTATCTGCATATGCATGCAACCCAACATCTCACCAAGCTTAAGATACGGTCCCACCTGGGCCAATACATCATCACTAACCGAAGGAACGTTGACCGCATTAGTCACCGCACCTTTTAAAAGATAATCGGCAACCTGCTCGGCAATGATGAGCGCCACACTTTCCTGTGCCTCATTGGTCGAGGCTCCAAGGTGGGGCGTACAAACAAAATTATCCAGACTAAGAAGAGGGGTGCTGTCGAGACTGGTAGGCTCTTTGCTAAAAACGTCAAGGGCAGCCCCGGCTATTTTATTATTTACCAACGCCTCATAAAGGGCTTGTTCATCACAGACTCCCCCCCTGGCGCAATCGATAAACATGGCGTCGTTTTTCATGTTATCAAAGAATTCTGCGGAAACCAGATTCTTTGTTTCCTGTGTGAGCGGTACATGTACTGAAATATAGTCAGATCTTCTAGCCAGGTCTTCCAGGCTTACCAACTCCACTCCTATTTTTTCGGCCATTTCTTTGGGCATATGAGGATCATAGGCAATGGTTTTCATCTTTAGACCCTGTGCCCTGCTGGCAGCAATCCCGCCAATACGGCCAATGCCGACAACTCCAAAGGTCTTGCCTGTGATCTCCCTGCCCATAAATTTCTTTTTCTCCCATTTTCCTTCTTTCATAGACATACATGCCTGGGGAATATTTCGAGAGAGAGCCATCATCATGGAGATTGCGTGTTCTGCGGCGGTGGTTGCATTACCGTCTGGGGCATTCATGACCACAATACCTTTCTGACTTGCAGCTGGAATATCGACATTGTCAAGGCCGATACCGGCACGGCCAACAACTTTGAGGTTATGTGCCATCTCCAAAAGGCCCACAGTAACTTTAGTGGCGCTACGAATAACTAATCCGTCATAATTGCCAATGATTTTTTTCAGTTCTTCCGGTGCAAGTCCTGTATTAACGTCAACTTCAAGTCCTGCCTTTTTAAGTACGTCCACTCCTACCTGGGATAAATTATCACTGACCAGTACTTTCATTTTCTTTAATTCCTCTATAAGAACCCGTCTCAGCTTTTCCCACCATTCGACAGGAAAAGCACCGTTATTCAGAAATAGCTATAAGCAACATCGGCTGCGCTTTTGGGACCAGAAAAACCAACAGGCAACCACGTCATTGCTAATGACGGGAGAAACTATACAAAGTTCCCCTGCTGACAACAACAAAAAAACTGTAGCTATTCTTGGCGAAACCTGGCCATAAAAACCTTTCGTTTCTCGAGTCTTGATGACGCATCCCTAAAATTGTTGAACATTCAGCTGGAAAAAGATATATAGCAGCCTGATACTCTTTTCGATGGGATCCACTTGCCATCAGAAGCTACACAAGGTACTCAAGAAGTTCTCAACCCATCGGAACACTTCAGCTGATAATGCAATGCCTGCTCAACGAGCTGGTTCAAGGAGTTCTTTTATGACAGAAACACGACTACGTTTTCCGCCGAGCCCCACCGGATATCTTCATATC
The DNA here is from genome assembly GCA_013139415.1 of Desulforhopalus sp. Classification (GTDB taxonomy): domain Bacteria; phylum Desulfobacterota; class Desulfobulbia; order Desulfobulbales; family Desulfocapsaceae; genus Desulforhopalus_A. Next base: position 11,212 of record WTAT01000443.1, on the reverse strand, counting down.
GGTGGAGCAAGAACGGCACTCTATAACTGGCTCTACGCCAAACAAACCGGTGGCAAACTCATCCTTCGCATTGAAGATACCGATGTTGGCCGTTCAACCCAGGAATCTATTCAGGGGATTATCGATGGCCTCGAATGGCTGGGGATTGATTATGATGAGGGACCTTATTTTCAAACTGATTTTGCAGAAGATCACACTAATGCCGCCCAGAATCTCCTGACAAAGGGAGCCGCCTATAAATGTTTTTGCACAAAGGAAGAGCTTGACGCAAAACGTGAAGCTGCCCTGGCCGCAAAAAAGCCGCTGGGATATGACCGCACCTGCCGAAACCTTTCAGCCAGCGAAATAGCAGAAAAAGAGGCTGCCGGAATTCCCTACGTACTCCGTTTTAAAGTGCCAGAGCGAACGGGCACTCTCGGGTATGACGATAAAATTCTCGGTCGTATCGAATCTAATTATTCAGAAATTGACGATTTTGTCATCGTCCGATCCAATGGGAAACCGCTCTATCTACTCTGCAATGTAGTGGATGATATCCGGGACAGGATTACTCATATTATCCGCGGGCAGGACCATATGACCAACACCATCAAACAGGTACTCCTGTACGAAGCACTGGATGCACCGCTGCCGGTCTTCGGCCACATGCCTCTCACCCTTGACACCAAAAAAGCCAAAATATCCAAGCGCAGCCATGGCGAAATAGTTGCCATTCAGTTTTACCGGGACAGCGGTTTTATCCCATGGGCTTTCAACAATTTCCTTGCCCTTCTCGGCTGGTCTGCAGGAAATGACCAGGAATTTTATTCAAAGGAAGAACTTATCAGGGATTTTTCACTTGAACGAATAAACAAATCAAGTGCGATTTTTAACTACAAAAAAAATGATCCTAAATTCTTTACCGACCCAAAGGCTATTTTCATAAATGAACATTACCTCCGAACCATGGATATCGGCGAGCTCGGAGAAATGGTCAGGAAGGAACTTGAAGCGGATGGATTATGGAACGATGCCTATGGTTCAGTCCAAAAGGAATGGTATCTCCAGGCTCTTGATCTTATTCGGGGTCGTTTCCATACCCTAAAAGATTTCACCACCCTCGGCAGGGCATATTTTGCCGACGATTTCACCATTGAAGCCAAACCTCTTAACAAAAACGTCTTAAAACACGAGGGGTTGCAACAATGGCTTCCAAAACTCGCGGACAGATACGAGAGACTTGAAGAATTTAATCTGGAAGAGACTGAACGGGTTGCAAGGGAACTGGCTGAGGAGCTGGCAATCAAACCAGGCATTATTATTAACGCAATGCGTACCGTGGTCACCGGTCAACTTGCAGGCCCTTCAATGTTTGATATCCTGGTGACAATTGGCCAGGAAAAAGTCGTCCAGAGACTCCGTGGTGTTGGCAAACTTTTTGTTTAGTGCCTTACTCCTGAAAGCCTGTCATTCAGTTCAATACCCGCTTGACGGGTATAAAAAACAAGAAATCTGGAGATTGTATTGAAATTGGAAACTTAAAGTGACCACCAAGGCACTTACACCCCTCAGGTAAGCGATAGACTCCGAGGGGGTACTGAACTGAGTCCTGGCTTATTTTCCCGTTTATCAGGGATAGTACTGAACGCATACCTTTCACAAAAGTCATTAGTTATGGAAAATATAGAAGATTCAGAAAAGAGACCGCTAGACTTTATTCGCCAGATCATCACTGACGACCTGCAAACCGGCAAACACCAGAAAAGCATAACCAGGTTTCCACCGGAGCCAAATGGTTTTCTGCATATCGGCCACGCAAAATCCATCTGCCTGAATTTCGGTGTTGCCGAGGAAAACAGTGGTATCTGCAATCTCAGGTTTGACGATACCAATCCGAGCAAAGAGGATGTCGCATATGTCGAATCTATTCAGACAGACGTCAAATGGCTTGGCTTTGACTGGGGAGCGAAAGTACTCTATGCCTCAAATTATTTCCACCAACTCTTTGAATTTGCGGTTGCATTAATAAAAGCAGATAAGGCCTATGTTTGCCAGCTCTCACCGGGTGAAATGAGGGAATATCGTGGCACCCTGACTGAACCGGGAAAAGAGAGCCCATATCGCAATCGGTCAGTAGCAGAGAATCTTGATCTCTTCGAACAGATGAAAAACGGAGAGTTCGAGGAAGGGACACATGTGCTCCGCGCAAAAATTGATATGGCTTCCCCCAATCTCAACATGCGGGACCCGGTGATCTACAGAATTCTCAAAGCTCACCATCACCGTACCGGAGATACATGGAAGATTTACCCGATGTACGACTATACCCATTGTCTTTCCGATATGCTGGAAGGCATCACCCATTCCCTCTGTACTTTAGAGTTTCAGGACCACCGCCCGCTGTATGATTGGGTTTTGGATACCCTCAAGACTCCATGCCATCCACGACAGATCGAATTTGCCAGACTCAACCTGACGTATACGGTTATGAGTAAACGTAAACTCCTGCAGATGGTGGAAGCAAATAATGTCGACGGTTGGGACGACCCCCGCATGCTGACCATATCAGGCCTGAGGCGACGTGGCTACACCCCGGCTTCAATCCGCAATTTCTGTAGGGCCATTGGCATCGGTAAGAGTGAAAGCCGGATTGACATGGGGGTGCTGGAAAACGAGATCCGCAACGACCTCAATGTTCGGGCAGAGCGACGTATGTGTGTTCTTGATCCGGTAAAGGTGGTAATCGACAACTACCCTGAAGGTCTGGTTGAGGAAATGGTGGGCAAAAATCATCCACAAAATCCGGATATGGGCGAACGCCTCCTCCCCTTCACCAAAGAACTCTATATTGAAAGAAATGATTTTATGGAAAACCCCTCTCGGAAATATCACCGACTGGGCCCCGACAGGGAGGTGCGACTGCGATACGGCTATCTGATCCAGTATGCCTCCCATGTCAAAGACGAAACCACCGGAGAGATCACAGAAATCCACTGCACCTACGACCCAGAAACCAGAGGTGGTTCCGCCCCCGACGGTAGAAAGGTGAAGGGAACAATTCACTGGGTTTCCGCAGAAAAAGGATTTCCGGTTACCATTCGATTATACGACAGACTTTTCAATGTGGAGGATCCCGAAGCTGACAAGGATGTTGATTTTCTAGACCACCTCAACCCCGATTCCAAGGTGGTCCTCTCTAAAGCAATTGCTGAGCCGAGCCTTGCATTACTAGAACCGGGAAAAACTGTGCAGTTCGAGCGACAGGGCTACTTCTGTGCCGATCTGGTTGAGTCGAAAACCGGAAGTCCGGTGTTGAACCGAACGGTGACATTGAGAGATTCCTGGAAGAAAAAATAAGCGTATTTATAAGTTTAGCCATCCGCCAGGAAAATAATTTGTCTTTTGTTTTCCTGGGTACAACATTATTGATAATCAAGATAATACGAGCTACAAATCTGCTGTCTAAGTCTTTTTTGTGTTCGTTATACAGGGAGCAGAAAAAATGGCACTGATCAACTTACGTCTGATGGCCAAACATCAGTCAGGAATTATCAAATCGGTCAAAGTCAGTGGAGAAATGGGCAGAAGAATAAGGGAAATGGGCCTTGTTCCCGGGACTGAAATTACTATTCAGGGCAGGGCTCCACTCAATGATCCTGTAGCCCTCAGAGTCATGGGCGGAACTTTGACCCTGCGTAATAATGAGGCCGACTATATCATGGTGGATACAGAAACCTCTGACTGAAACTCCCCTTACTCCAGTTCTGCCGCCTCTTCCTTCTTACGCTATTGACCATCACAGGAACTCTCTTGTTCTGGTGTAATGGCGCCGGGCATTTTTTCATTTTCCCGAAAAATTACTCTTGCCAACTGCTGCCCCCACCCAATCCTCAATATTTTATCAAAATTCAATCAATTTTTCCCTTTAGTGCCTTACTCCAGATTTCCAGTCACTCTTTTCAGTACCCGCTTGAGGGGGTACTCTTTTCAGTGCCCGCTAGACGGGTATAAAAAACAAGAAATTCGGAGAGTGTATTGAAATTGGAAAATTAAAGTGACTACCAAGGCACTTATCCCCCTCTAGGGAGGACTAAAAGGGAGTACCCCTCAAGGGGGTATTGAAAAGAATCCTGGCTTATTTTCCCGTTTACCGGGGTTAGTTGATGGCCCGTTAGCTTCGCCTAAAGATATTGTATGTACTTGAAATATATGTTGACTGAAACTATTGTTTGGTGTACCTAAAGGTTTCATATATTGGAGAAGACAATGATTCGTAAAGGATGGAAAAAGAATGGTTGCTGTTTCGCTGAGAAAGTGAGGAACTGCTTTGGCCGAGGGCGATGCAGTAATCTGATGACGCCACTTTCGACGAGAGCGAGGACCGGTCGAGTCAAAGTGTGCAAAGTTACCGGAAACAGAAAAGTCTGTGCCCGCATGGCTTCCATGGGACTCTATCCAGGGGTCGAAGCAGATGTAATATGTTCCGAAACAGGCAGCCAGTGTCTTCTCAAGGTCAATGGCGGGACCATCAGCCTTGACTCTGACGTATCCGACAACATTTTTGTAACCAGTTTATAAAGAGAGGAAAATAATCCGAGTTGCTCGGACTATTTTTTTGTCCTGGGAGTTAGGTCCGACTAACAGGAGGTATAATATTATGTTTGAGATGGTTATTATCTGGGTGATCATAGGTGTATGTGCATTTTTTACCGGTCGAAGATTCTATCGTCAATGGAAAGTTGCCACCAGCAAAGATGCCAATATATCCTGTGGTGATAGTTGTACATGCTGTGCAGATTCGTCCTGCAGCAGTCGAAAATCAGAATGAAGTGAATGACCAATTATTTAGGGTAATACATCGAGCAGAGTGTATTATTACAAAACATTCAAAAAAATCAAAAAGATCACATGAAAACCATCAATGTTTGTAGTAAATTGGCTCGACATCCCTGGCCAATTGGGCTTACTCCTTAACCCGCGATTACAGTATTGACGCTGGCTAGATTTTGGTAAAGATTAGCTAACCTCCATTTCTTCTCTTTTCACACCTCATTAATATTTACTCAGACACCAACCAATGCACCTATTAATGGCCCTTGCAGGCAATCCCAATGCAGGTAAAACTACTCTTTTCAATGAGTTAACCGGCGCAAGACAGCATGTCGGTAACTACCCCGGTATCACTGTTGATCACAAAGAGGGTACTTTTCACCACAAAAATCGGAAAATTACCTTAACAGATCTTCCGGGAACCTACTCGATGACCGCCTATTCGGCCGAAGAACTGGTCACCCGTGACTATCTGGTGAATGAACGTCCACAAGTTGTTATTAATATCGTTGATGCCTCTAATCTTGAAAGAAATCTGTACCTTAGTTGCCAGCTTCTGGAACTTGGCGTTCCTTTGGTTATAGCTCTCAACATGATGGATGTTGCCAAAGACAGGGGGATTGAGATAAAGGCTGAAATTCTTGAGAAGCTGCTCCAGGTTCCGGTAGTACCTATAATTGCTCGCTCGGGCTTTGGTAAAGATGAACTTCTTGATGCTTGTCTTCGTGTAACAACCAAAAAAACACAATGGAACCCCCGCGATATTTCTTATGGTGAAGATCTGGACACCATACTGACCGAACTCGTTGCAACAATTGATGAGACTTCTCTTTTAGGAGAAAGCTATCCTGCCAGATATACAGCTATTAAATATCTGGAAAATGATGACCAGATTCTGGAAAAAGGACAAAAGAACGATCCAGCCACAGCCCGTATTCTTGAAGAGATAGTCACCAAGACCTCCGACCACACCCAAAAGACTCTTGATGTATTTCCCGAGGCCCTCATCGCCGATCATCGATACGGCTACATCAAGTCCATACTCAGACAGGGAGTGGTCACCCACAAATTTGATACCGACCGACTCTATACCTCCGACAAAATAGATAAAGTACTGACCAATCGACTAGTTGGCCCCGCCATTATGCTGCTCATCCTCTTTGGCGTCTATCAGTTTACCTTCAGTTGGAGTGAAATCCCTGTTGCCTGGCTGGGAAATGCCTTCAGCTGGCTTGGCAATATGGTTGAGAACACCCTTCCGGACGGGCTGCTTAAGTCGATGATTATCTCAGGTGTAATAGACGGTGTTGGAGGAGTTCTCGGCTTCGTCCCGCTCATCATGTTCATGTTTTTCAGTATCGCCATCCTCGAAGATTCCGGATATCTCGCCCGGGTCGCTTTCATGATGGACCGGATTTTCAGGATATTTGGTCTCCATGGATCCTCGGTCATGCCGTTTATCGTCTCGGGCGGTATTGCCGGCGGCTGCGCTGTTCCTGGGGTCATGGCAACCCGTACCCTCCGTTCCCCCAAGGAGCGTATGGCAACGCTGCTCACTGTACCATTCATGAATTGTGGCGCTAAGCTGCCTATTCTTGCTTTGCTGATCGGTGCCTTTTTCAGCGATGACAAGGCCATGTACATGTTTTTATTCACTATGCTTGCGTGGGTTGTCGCACTGTTTGCCGCAAAACTCTTACGTTCCACCGTACTTAGAGGTGCCCCCACTCCTTTTGTGATGGAGCTCCCTCCCTACCGGTTTCCAACTCTGCAGGGACTTCTGATTCACACCTGGGAGCGGACCTACCAGTATATCAAAAAAGCCGGAACAGTTATTCTCGGCATCTCCATTCTGCTGTGGGCTCTGATGACTTTTCCAGGCTTGCCAGAGGAAAAGGTGGCATTTTTTGAACAACAACGCCAAGAAGTGATGACTGCAGCCACAGCGGAAGTTGCAGGCGAAATCGAGATTGGTGCCGCAGAATTATCGGAACAGGCCGCAACACTCTCTGCACAGATCAGCCTGATCAATAACGAAGAGACCGAAACGGCCCTGCAAAACTCCATCGCAGGGAAATTCGGAACCTCTTTGGAATTTTTTACCAAACTAGCCGGTTTTGATTGGCGAACAAACATCGCCCTTATCGGTGGATTTGCCGCAAAAGAAGTTATTGTCTCTACCCTAGGGACTGCCTATTCAATGGGGGAAGTTGATACCGAAGAATCAGAATCTCTTGGAGTACGTCTGAAAAACGATGCTAACTGGAACAGGGTCGTCGCTGTCGCAGCACTTATATTCATTATGTTTTACGCCCCCTGCTTTGTCACCGTAGTCTGTATTGCCAAGGAGTCATCCTGGAAATGGGCCATATTCTCCATGACCTTCAACACTATCTTTGCCTTTGGCATGGCGGTTGCCGTATATCAGGTGGGAATGTTTCTGAATCTTGGGTAACCCAGTAATCGGATCGTAGTCACCAAGTTGAGGTTTTTACGAGATTGTCACTATTGATGGACTCGTAAAAACCTCGCTGTACCGTCATTCCCGCGTAGGCGGGAATCCAGAACGTGCTAAAATAACTAGATTCCCGCCTATGCGGGAATGACGAAAAAATGGCAACATGTAGTTTTTACGACGCCATCACTATTGCCCATTCTCATTATGATAAACAGTGACCACGGAACCTCCCCGACGGGGATCTGCCGCGCCTTCAGCTCCGGGAATGACTGCATGAACCCCACCAAAATACACGTCTTTTTGGGGCCAGAGATTAACAGGCAGCTTACTTTTTACCGCCGTAACGGCCATTTCAGAAAAGCCAGGTTCCAGCTGGAGACAATCTCCGTCAAGATACAGGCGAGGTGCATCCACCGCCTGCTGTAGTGGTCGGCTAAAATCGACAACTTGATTCAATACCTGACTCACCGCAGTACGAATCCGCTTGGAACCACCACTGCCTATGACCAGCTGCACATGCCCCTCTTTTAACAAAAGCGAAGGAGACATCATGGAAAAAACCCTCTCTCCAGGCTCGCTGGAATGAAAACCATCAGGATGCAGGTCATCCTCACCCATCATGTTATTGAGCATCACCCCGGTTCCTGGAGCAAAGTAACCGGAACCCTCACCATTGGAACAGGTCATGCTGGCACAATTGCCCCTATTGTCGGCGACAGACACATGAGTGGTCCCTCGACTGAACAACCTGATTCTCTGTGTTGATTCCTCCAGAACTGTCTGATTTTGTAAATATTGCTGCAGAACCCCAGGCGACGTCACACCCTTTTCCCGTAACTTTTCCACTTCCTTCATCAACCCGACTGTATTGAGCAAATGTTCGCCGGAGCCCCAATCATATTCCTTTTTAGGCTGCGCAGCCAAAAGAGAAAGAGACAATCCAACAAGCGTACCCCCCATTGATGGTTCGGGGACGGTAAGAAACAAGCTGTCCCTATACTGTATTGCCAGGGGACGCCTCTCCCTGACTTCATAGGCAGCAAGGTCTTTTGCCGTAAGTAACCCACCGCTGTCCTTCATTTCCTGGTCTATTTGGTGTGCGATATCCCCAAAATAAAAACTTTCAGCTCCTTCTGCACTCAACTGGCCGAGAAACTCGGCCATCTCAGGATTTTTGAGATTGTCTCCGGCCACGAGGTATTGACCACCGGGTTCATATATTCCTCGCCCTCTATCTGTAAGCGTCATGATAGGATAAAGGAGCTTGAGGAAATGGGCCCTATGCTCATTAAGCCTGTGTTGTAAGGCGATCTCTTTTGCAGGACCGATAACATCGGCCAAGTTCATTCTACCCAGTCGTTTATGAATATGCAGAAGACCTTTGAGTGTGCCGGGAACGGCAACGGAACCAAGCCCTATGTGGAAATCCTGTGAGGAGCCGCTAAAATCTACCGTTATCCCAAAAAAATCAGGATCAAAAATATCATTTTCACGTCCTCTCCCCGGAGTGTCGACAAAGAAATCAAAAAACATATCCTGCCCGGTCTTCTCACTGTGGCCAACTATGAAACCGCCCCCGCCAAGACTCGTCAAAGCCGGCTCGGCAACTGCGGATGCGAATCCTGCGGCCACAACCGCATCAAAAGCATTTCCACCTGCGTCAAGTATTTCCCCTGCCGCCTCGCTCACGAATTGATGCCCGGAGGCGACTATCGATCTATCATACCTGCTCACTGCCAAAACTCCTTCTGTAGAGATTGTACTACTTTCTGTAAATTGCCGGTTTTACTATACCTTCGACGAAGGAAGTCTGCTCCCGTACCATGCGCTAAAATTCGGTCAATATGTCCAATATAGTGTTCCGATCCCAGGCGGACAGTCATTGGCTCGATCAATTTCATGAGAGTCTGGACAGCCTCATGATATGAAATTCTTTCCGCAGACAGCATTCCGGTTGGATCAACATAGGTGCCACGCAGACCATGGCGTGCCGCCTGCCATTTATTTGCCTGTATAATGTACGGGTTCAGGGGTGGGCACGATATTTTATCCTCAACCAGGGTAGCAACAAGAGCCTGGATGACAGCAGTTATGCCAAGGACATCGGAAAACCTTGTCGGCAGATCACAGACACGGATTTCCAAGGTACCGTAATCTGCATTCGGCCGTGCATCCCACCAAAGGTCACGAATCGAATCAATCACACCAACCCGCTGCAACTCTTTGACCATCTCGGTAAATTCTTTCCAGTTTGGGATATGTGAAAAAACACCGGCTAAAGGAAGAGCTTCAAATAATTTTGTCCTATACGACATCAAACCGGTATCCTCTCCCTGGGAATACGGAGACGATGTAGAAAGGGTCAACAAGACAGGGAGATAGGCCTGAATTCTATTACAAACACGAATCGCAGTGTCACCGTCGGGTATACCTACGTGAACATGAAATCCCTGGGAGATAAACCGGCGTCCAACTATCTGCAACTCCTCCATGATACGCGCATAGCGATCATTGGTGGTTAGCAGTTGATCGCGGTACCGGGCGAAAGGATGTAGACTTGCGGAAAAAAGCATACAGTTGTTGTCTGCCGCCAATTCCTCGGCGAGACTGATGGTTTGCATCAGGTCATTTTCCACGTCGACCAGCGAAAAACAGACACCTGTCTGGATCTCAAGGATGGATTGAATAAATTCCGGTGAAAGACGGGGCCGGAGGAGTGATGGAGCATTTTCAAGTAAGACAGGTGCCAATGGAGCAAGATCCCAGGTAGCCCTGTCCAGGGTTTGAAATTCAATCTCCACACCAAGGGTGTACTTCGGGCTATGGGCAAATTGCAATCCCGGTTCTGGGATTTCTTTTTTTTCATCTGCCACTTGACTTGCCATTTTTTTTTCGTTCCCCGTTTTCATCAAGCCAATCCAAGGCCACACAAGCCAACCAGGCTGCTCCAATTCCCAACACATTTTCATCGAAGTCAAAACTTCCACTGTGGGCTGGACCGTTCTCGGAGAGACTGTTTGCTCCGAAACGAACCAGGCAGCCGTCAACAACCTGTTGGTAGAAGGCAAAATCTTCGCCTCCAAGACTGGGGCGCCCTTGAGAAATAACCCGTTCTTCCCCTATTACGCGCTGAGCCGCACGCCGGGCAATCTTTGCTGCCCCTGGCGAGTTATCTACGACCGGCAGGCAATCGTGAAAATGAATTGTTATTTTGACGCCATACTGCAGGGCAACACCATCACAAACACGTTGCAGCCCTCCAAGAATACGATTGCGTACCTCTTTATCGCTTGAGCGTATCGTGCCCTCAATGCAGGCCTCTTCCGCTATTACATTATTGGCCTCACCAGCCTGAAACCGGCCAACGGTTAACACTGCGGACTGATTAGGGTCGGTTTCCCTCGAAATAAGCGTCTGGAGAGCAGTTACCAGATACGCCCCGGCTACAATGGCATCTCTTGCTTCATGTGGACGGGCAGCATGAGCGCTTCGGCCAACGATCCGAAGCAAAAAAGGGTCTGCTGAAGAACAGATAATGCCATCATCAACCGTCATCGTCCCCGTCGGAAAATGAGTGTCTATATGCCCGGCAAAAACAGCACCGATTCCATTTGTGAGTGCGCCCTCCTCAATTATTTTCGCGGCCCCGTTACCATGCTCTTCCGCCGGTTGAAAAATGAGGGAAATTCGACCTGCCAGCTCCATTTTTTCTAAGAGAGCAGCAGCGCCAAGCAGCATTGCCACATGACCATCATGACCGCAGGCGTGCATCACCCCGTGGATTCTTGAAGCATAGGCAACAGTTTTTTTATCCTGTATCGGCAAAGCATCCATGTCCGCCCGCAATCCGACATGACCGAGAAAATCGGAATTACTGCCCAGTGATGCTATCACTCCGGTTCCCCCCCAGCCGTTACGATAACCAATCCCCAGTTCCGCAAGTTT